>JBEBCV010000226.1:0-2817 GCA_041157505.1 Chloroflexota bacterium
GTCCCGTTGGGAAAGGATGAAGCGGGAGACAGGTTCAAAGTCCAGATCATTGAGGCGGTGCAAAAAGCAAAGCAATAGAAAAACGGCTTGACCATGATCGGTCAAGCCGTTTTATTTCCTCTTTCCTATTTCTTCTTCGTTTCTTTGGCGTGTTCTTCCTCTTTCGGTTCTTCCTTCTTCCCCATGAACTGCATCAACAGCGCAGCACCTGCACTGAAAGCGAACATACCCATCGAGGCAGGGCTGGAGTAATTCGTCAACCCGATAAGAAGGATAAAGAATCCAGCCGCGAGGGCAATTTGCACCTGCCATACTGCTTTGTAATATGCATCCAGCGTGAAGCGGGCTACGCCAAATCCCAGCAAGAGGAAGCCAAGCGCACGGATCACAAAACCAAGGGTGGAAAGGACTTGTTGAAAGGTATCCATAAATTCTCCTTTACAAGATTATATGACGACTTTCGAATACACATTATCCACTATTCCAAGCCCATAAGCCCCAAAAAATGATCATCACCACCCCAATACCCATCCGCGCTGCGATTGCCCAGCCCCAGCCGGTCATCCATGCTTTGGTGTTGGCAAGCGCTGTATCCCTCACATTGAGCCGTTTCCACTCTGCAAGGAACAATGCTACAGGAGAAGCGATGATCCCAAGAATGGGAGTAAAGAACAAACTGACGATGATGCCAGCCGCAAATGACCAAAGTATGGAACTCCAGGGAATATCTTTATCGCGCATGTGCTTGGCAATAATGAAATTATCCGCTACATTCCCGCCGATCATCAGCAAGGTAATGAGCACAAACAACACCCACCCCACCCAAGACATATTTCCCAATGAAGCTTGAATGACAGCATAGATCAAGGTGGCGATCCACATCACGGTTAGACCAGGGAAGACAGGCATCAATAAGCCTAACATCCCGAAGATCAACACCACAAACGTCGTCACTTCCAAAAGTACTTGCCCAAACAAATCCCAAGATGTGGGGTCCATGTGATTCTCCTTTGATAAGAAAAAGCATCGGAAATTCTCAACTTCCGATGCTTTTATTTACGAATTTTAACCCGTTTGGTTCTTTACTGTCACGGTTTGATGACGTCGATGCCGCCCATCCACGGACGTAGGACTTCGGGGACGACAATGGAACCATCGGCTTGTTGGTAATTTTCCATGACGGCGATCAGCGCACGCGGCAAACCCAAGCCAGAGCCATTCAATGTATGCGGGAATTTCACCTTGCCGCCATCGGCTGGACGGAATTTGATGTTCGCGCGGCGGGCTTGGAAGTCGGTGTCATTCGAGACGGATGAGACTTCGAGCCATTCGTTACAGCCAGGAGCCCACAATTCAAGGTCATAGGTCATCGTCGCACCGAAACCGATGTCACCGGTACAGAGCTGCTTCACACGGTACGGAATGCCCAACTGCGCACAAGTCTCTTCGGCGTCTTTCAGCATCTTCTGGTGCATCGCTTCCGATTCTTCGGGCTTGCAGTAGATGTACATCTCGACCTTGTCGAATTGATGTCCACGTTTGATGCCGCGCACATCACGTCCGGCGCTCATCTTCTCGCGGCGGAAGCAGGGAGTGTAAGCGGTGTACTGGCGCGGCAAAGCGGCTTCGTCAAGGATCTCGTCCATGTGCAGGCCGGTCAACGGAATTTCCGCGGTCGGCACAAAGTAGTAATCTTCTTCGTGGTCTTTGTAGAGATTATCGGCAAACTTGGGCAGTTGACCCGCGCCATACACAGTCGCAGTCTTGACCATGAACGGCAGATACTCTTCCTGATATCCCTGACGGATGTGCAGGTCAAGCATCCACGCAATCAAGGCACGTTGTAAACGCGCGCCTGCTTTTTGCAGCACATAAAACCGGGAACCGGTCAGCTTGGTGCCACGCTCAAAATCGATGATGCCGAGCGCAGGCCCGAGGTCCCAGTGCGGAAGCGGGGTGAAGTCAAACGTGCGCGGCTCCCCCACCGTCTTGATGACGATGTTCTCGCTGTCATCCTTGCCGTAGGGCGTACGCAGATCCGGGATGTTCGGCAGCGTGGACATGAGGTAATTCAATTCGGATTCGACCTCTGCTACGACCTTATCCAACTCTGCGATCTTATCGCCCACCACACGCATCGCCTCGATCTTGGACTGGCGTTCGGTTGCGTCCTTCATTTTGCCGATCTCTTTCGAGACGACGTTACGCTCCGCTTTGAGCTGCTCCACTTCATTGAGCAGTCCACGGCGCTTCTCGTCCAACTGCAAAATGGAATCGACAGGAGCGGGGTCGCCCTGTCTGTCGCGCAATGCCTTGCGGACGATGTCTGGGTTTTCACGAAGCAAATTGATATCGAGCATGTTGCACCTCCGAGTGCGTAACACCTTGAAAGGTGTTAAATAAAATACGCCCCATTCCGTTTGCAGGACGAGGGGCGTCTCGTGGTGCCACCTGCTTTCGCCACGCCAGGCGTGACCTTGGATGCGCGCTAACGGGCGCTCCCGATTCTCTTATGACTTGCGTCTCTCCGAGAATAACGCTGGCCCTTCGATAAACTCAGGGCAGGCAAAGTGGATTTCATTCTCTGGCGGTCCGCCTCACACTGTCCGGCGGCTCTCTGAACCGTTGCTGAATTACTTGTCTTTGCGCGGGTCTTTCAAAACGAACTGACAGGATTATACCAAATATGCGCATGACCGATTAAAACAAAAACCGCTTCTTACAAAGCGGTTGCTAGTGAGTGCCCCCATGGGGATTCGAACCTCGGTCGTGGCCTCGTGTACCTCGATGGTATGAAAGGACCGGGTTAAAACAAAA
>JBEBCV010000227.1:0-4201 GCA_041157505.1 Chloroflexota bacterium
GATGTGCCATCTAAAACCGGTTTGAGATTTTTCATTAGCCCTTCGATCCGTTCCCATTCTCCAGGCTGCAAGATGCGGACATCCACTTCGACCTCGGCATAATCTGGGACCACGTTGGATACTGTCCCACCGTGAATGACACCAACGTTCAGCGTGGTCTTTTTGGAATAGTCTGTCATCTTTTGGATGGCAAGCACTTGATGCGCCATCTCTTCAATGGCATTACGCCCCTTTTCGTGGTCGCCACCTGCATGCGCAGCCCGCCCGCGGACTTTGACATTAAATCCGCCACCACCTTTACGCCATGTCTTGAGCGAGCCATCGAGTAAGGCTGGTTCCATCACGAAAACCAACTCAGATTCTTTTGCCAAATTCTGGATCAATTCGCGAGATGTCACACTGCCGATCTCTTCATCGGAGGTGCAAAGCAATGTAATTGCACGAGTCGTTCCCATTCGGTGCGCTTCTTCGATCGCTCCTAACGAGATAGCGATACTGGCTTTCATATCCGAGACGCCAGGTCCCATGATCTTCCCTTCATCTTCACGATAAGGGAATTTCTCGATCGTCCCTAACGGGAAGACGGTATCCATATGACAAACAAGGAGGATGGGTTTACCCTCCCCCTTCCAACGTGCAATGACGTGATCTCCTGTATCCTTATTAGGAATGACCTCGATCTCTGCGCCTAGTTTGCGGGCTTCTTCCGCCACAATTGCACCGACTCGGTCCACGGCGGCTTTTTCATGAGAGGGAGATTCGGTTTCAACGAGAAGTTTGAGAAGAGATTTGATTTCCATATTCAGCTCCTGCGGTCAGCGATCAAGTATCAACATGAAGATCATTATTTCAAAAATAACACAACCACGCCCGCTACAAGACAATACGCAGAAAAAATATAGAGGGAATGTTTACGTAAATATCCAAGCAACCAGCGAATGGCAAACCATCCAACAATTGCCGAAGCCACGAACCCAGTGATCAGGATTGGCAAAAACTCAGTGGTATTCGGGAGAATAATCACTTGGATGGTTTCATATAGCCCTGCCGCCAACAAGATCGGCGCGGACATGAGAAATGCAAAACGCGCTGCCGAGGGTCGGTCAAAGCCGCGGAACATTGCCCCAGCCATCGTCGAGCCAGAGCGGGACGCTCCCGGGAAGATCGCCAAAACCTGGAACAACCCCACAGACAACGCATCCACCCAGGTAGCCGATTCCAACGTGCGACTCTTTTTATCAAAATATTCCACAGCAGCCAACAAGATCGCTGTGAATAATAGACGCACAGCAGCCCACAACAAGGGATCTCCAGACAATTTCTGAAGCAACGGTTGGAGTGCCAGCCCCACCAACCCTGCCGGAATCGTTGCAACGATCACAAGCCATCCCAAACGAGAGTGATAATTTTCAAACGGTTTTCGGATCTTAATTCCTTCAATGACGGTTTTGGCAATATTCCAATAATCTTGCCAAAAGAACAAGAGTAAAGCTGCTACAGTACCAAGTTGGATGATGATATTGAATGCGAAAAGACGTTCATCAGATGGAATGTTCAGCATACTACTTGCGATAAACAAATGAGCTGTAGAGGAAACTGGGATAAATTCGGTCAATCCCTGAACGATGCCTAAAACAATTGCATGAAAAATATTCAATTACTTAACTCCGTTAGCTGCTCTCTTCGCATTATTCGACCACTGGGTTAATAACTCAGGCGCACGGTCTTCAAACGTACCATCTGCAATATATACGCGGATATTCTCCATCAAGCGGATCAACGCCCGTAAATTATGAATGGAGATCAACGTCCCGGCAAGCAGTTCCTTCGCCACGATCAAGTGTCGGATGTATGCCCGTGTGAACGTTTTGCAGGCATAACAATCGCAGGTTTCATCAATGGGACGCTCATCACGCGCAAAGGAGGCATTCATCAAATTTAGACGACCTTCCGGCGCGAAGGCGGAATGATGGCGAGCCAATCGAGTTGGCAGGACGCAATCGAAAATATCCACGCCACGCAAGACACCGTTGATCAGGTCTTCGGGAGTGCCAACGCCCATCAGATAGCGCGGTTTATCTTCCGGTAATAACGGCGTGACCACATCCAATGTATCGTGCATCTCCTGCTTGGTTTCGCCAACCGACAAGCCCCCAATTGCGATGCCAGGTGTCCCTAACGAGGCAATGAACTTGGCAGACTCCGCTCGCAGTGTAGGATCCACCCCGCCTTGGACGATCCCGAACAGGGCTTGGTCGAGGCGCGTTTTCGCTTTCAGCGAACGTTCCGCCCAACGATGAGTCCGCTCCATCGCTTTCTTGATATAGGCATGGTCATTCGGGTCGGAACATTCATCGAATGCCATGATAATATCTGCACCGAGATTTTCCTGAATAGCAATGGATTTTTCGGGAGTGAAGCGATGTGTAGATCCATCAATATGGCTCTTGAAGGTCACGCCATCTTCATCCACTTTACGGGTTTGAGAAAGTGAAAAGACCTGAAAACCACCCGAGTCTGTAAGCATGGGATTATGCCATTGCATGAACTTGTGAAGCCCACCCAAGTCGCGAACCAATTCATCACCAGGTCGCAGATACAAATGATAGGTATTGCTCAACACCAACGAAGCGTTGATGCCTTTAAGATGTTCAGGGGTGAGCGTCTTGACGGTGGCTTGTGTGCCGACAGGGGCAAAAACGGGGGTGACCAGATCGCCATGCGGCGTAGAAAAAGTTCCAGTACGTGCGCGGTTATTTTTGGCTGTAATGCTGAATTCAAACATGGAGGGAATTATACAGGATGAAAGTATGTCATTGAATTGGTAGGTTAACCTCCCAATAATTGGTCCTTTTGAAAGTTAGAGAGGATTTTTATAATTGGCAAAACTTTAGGAGCTGGCAAAATGAAAAAGACGTTCTTTCTTGTTATTGTGGGCACGCTGGTATTTGCCGCCTGTGCGACAAACTCACCGACCGAAGAATTACCCATCCCAACGCCAATAAACGTGGAGATGACCAAGCCCCCCACCGTGGACCCAAACCATTTTTTAACTGCCACAATCGTGCCGTTCTACACTCAGGTACCATCGCCCACTTTTGAAGGCACACCTGCCATTGTTAACATTGCCTTGAACATGGGTGCAGGTGGAGCAGGTTTTTCCGCCACGTTATACGCACAGGAAGTGTATACCGGGCGCACCATTGGCATCTTCATGTCTGCGGGTACGCATACAGCACCTTTGCTGCCTACTTCGCCTCCATTGGATATGGCAGTTCCTGCGCCAGGGACATACGTTTTCTACGCCCGCCTTACCAATGCCCCCACAGAATATCACTACGGTGCAACAGAATGCCAAGTTCCCACAGAATGTGTTGGTAGTCCGTTGATTGCATTAGATGTTATGCCGGGCGAACGGTACACAGTCTTGATTGCAGACCGTCAGGCATTGCTGCCGGGCAATGACGAGCGCGGATTGCCCGTCACGGTACCTTGGGTCAAACTGGTAAAATCCCAACCGTGAAAACGCTGATCATTCCTTTAGATACAAATGCCACCAAACCACTTTATCTACAAGTTGCGGACTACATCACAGAAGCCGCCCGCAACGGACAGTTAAAGCCGGGCACACAGTTACCACCTTCACGTACTCTGGCAGACCAGAACAACGTCCACCGCTCCACCATCATCAATGCCTATCAAGAATTGAAGGCTCGCGGTGTCTTGGCATCTAAACCGGGAAGCGGGACTTACATCGAAAAGGGATTGAACGAGAACACTGTGTCCATTCAAAAGTTGACCAAGCAAGAGACATTGCCAACTGATGAACTAATTGCTGAAATCCGCCGCATGCATTGGACAGAAGGCATGATCTCGCTTGGGTATGGTCCACCGTCAGATGAGTTGATGCCCGTTGAGGATTTCGACCGCTCACGTCAGCGGGTCTTGAGGCGTGATGGAAAAAAGACTGCCAACTACGAACATCCGCAAGGCTACTACCCACTGCGCCAAGCCATCTGTGCAGACCTCGTCAAGCAAGGCATTCAAGCAGACCCGGATGACATCCTCATCACAAATGGAGTGTTGGAAGGTGTCTCGCTTGTCAGCCGCGCAATGGCAGCACCTGGTGATGTAGTGTTGACCGAACTACCGCAGTACTTTGGCAACTGGACAAATTTTTCGTACCTCGGATTGAACGTGC
>JBEBCV010000228.1:0-6575 GCA_041157505.1 Chloroflexota bacterium
CAATTCTCGATCGGTTGTGAACGCGCTGCCACAGTGACCTCTCCTGAGTGGACAGTGTTGAAAAGCGGTGAACCACTCGTCATTTCTGATTACGCTCGTGAGGCAATTCTTCCGCCGCATGAGAATGCGGTATCTGCTATCATTTTGCCGATCAAGTTCCAATCGCGGAATTTGGGCCTTCTCACCGTTCATTCGAACCGCCCCGGTTTTTTCTCAGCTGAGATAGTAGAACTCCTGCAAATGTTGGTGTCGCAAGCGGGAATTGCAGTCAACAATGCCAGCCGCTATTTGATCGAAAGACAGCATAGTGATTTGATGCGCCGCCGCGCTGAAACTCTCATGCGCCTGACAGACGTCAGTTATAACCTTGGTCACGACCAACCTCTTGATCAAGCACTTCAAATGATCGCACGCGCCGTCCGCGATGCGACACCGTTCCGTGTTGTTTTGGTCAGCATCTTTGAAGCCGAAACAGGACAGTTACGCCGGGTTACTGCAGTGGGTGTTAATCAGGAAACCTGGAACGAACTTTCTGCACGCAAACAGCCATTATCAAGTTTGCAGCAATTGTTGCGATCTGAATTCAAGGTCAGCCATTCTTACTTTATCCCAGCTGACCAGACTCCGATCATTCCGCCAGATGTTCACAGCGTTGTTGTGGATGTGTCCAAACCAGCGGCGAAGAGTTCCAATGCCTGGAATCCTGATGACATTCTGCTCTTACCGCTTGAGAATTCAGATGGGCAGGTAGTGGGTCTCATCAGTGTTGATGATCCTTCTGATGGGTTGCGCCCGGATAAGGCTACGATCGAGGCGGTGGAAGTCTTTGCGGCACAAGCGGCTTTGCTCATTAGCAATACCTTGCGCCAGTCTGAATTGCGTTCACGGATTGATTCGCTATCCTCTGCGTTCGATCGTCAACAAAAACTCATTAACATGGCGAAAGATGATCTGCCCATCTTGCTCCGCAAGGATTTGGAACAGACCATCTCGCTTCATAATTTGGATCGACGCGCTCAACGCGTGCGCGCTGGGTTGGCGATCACCGAATCTGTCAGCCGCCAATTGGATGCCGGTTCGGCTCTTTCTGCGCTCGGGCGTGAAACGTTAACCCAACTTGGGATGTCCGTTGCGTTGGTTGCTGAAAATACTCCAGATGGTCCACGTCTGCTGCATGTGATGGGCAGTTTGCCGCGTGCGACGAATGTAGAGGCATTGTTCGGTCAACGTAACCCTTTGCGCTCCTGCCTGCAAAATGGACAGCCCATTTTGATCCCCAATCTCGATGAAGATGATGAATGGCGCGATGCTTCGCTGCTCACTTCATTGCGAGCCAAAGGTGTGATCTGTCTGCCCATTGTAGTGGAGAATAAACCTGTTGCAGCCATGCTGGCGGCAAGCCCCGAGGCGATGCCATCCTTTACTGATGAAGACCGCCACGTGTATACCCAGATCTCTCAGCAGACTTCGGTCATTCTACAGAATATCTCGCTCTTGAACCAAACCCGCCGCAGACTGGACGAAGTGAACCTGCTGCTTGAATTCAGTCGTGGCTTGTCTGGTATGGATGCAGACTCGGTGGTTGAGTCTTTGTTGGTGAGTGCACGGCGCGTCATTCCGAATGCTCATGCAGGTGTGGTCTTGGTTTGGAATAACAAGGCGGAACACCTGACTCCACGTTCGGTTTCAGGTTATGCCGATAACGAAAGCATGATGAAGATCAACTATCGTTTGGGAGAGGCTCTGCCCGGTACAGCGTTCTTGAATCGCAAAGCACGCCGAGTAGATGAAATTAACTTCCCACGCGATTACAACCTTAATACCGAAAACCTTGCTCATTACCGTCAGGCAACTGGTGGGCGTTTGCCAGTATCCTGTTTGATCGTTCCGATCATTTCAGCAGAACAGAATCTGGGCTTGCTTGTGCTCGATAATTTCAACACAACGGCAGCTTTCCGCCCTGAAGATGAAACTTTGTTGACCTCACTCTCTCAACAAGTTGCACTCTCACTCGACAATATGCGGCTGGTGCAGACTTCTCAGGAACGTGCTGGTCAACTGCAGGCATTAAATGATGCTTCTGCTTCGTTGACGACCAGTTTGAGCACCGAGCAATTAGTTTATTCTCTGTTGGACCAACTCAGCCCGATCCTGCCATTTGATACAGCAACCTTGTGGTTACGTGAAAAAGACCGCCTCACTGTAGTCTCCACCCGTGGCTTTTCAGATGTTGAGGAACGGCAGGGTCTGTCCATTTCTGTGACAGATAGTGCTTTGTTCAAAGAACTGGCGCAGACAGGTCAACCCATATTTATCAAAGATGTACGTGAGGACCCGCGCTTCCCGCCGGTGGATGCGCCACGCCTCTCCTGGTTGGGAATCCCGCTTATTTATAAGAATGAATTGATGGGTGTGCTTGCTGTGGAAAAATGGCAGTCGAATTTCTACACCCGCGAACAGATGCAAGCAGGCCTGACTTTTGCCAGTCAGGCAGCGGTCTCGCTTGATAACTCACGTCTCTTTGAAGATAGCGTAAGGCGTGCTACTGAACTTGACCAACGCTCTCAACGTCTAACCGCGCTCAACCGCTTCACCTCAACACTGACACGCTCGCTTGATACTGAGCAGATTCTCACTGTAACAGCAGAGGAATTATTCCAAGGCTTGGGCGCCAGCCGTGTTTCGATCGTTACGTTCGAACGTGGACAAAATCTGTGGAAGTTCACATTGCCGCGCATTCGTGCCAAACTTCCGCGCATTTTGCCGGATGCACCCATTTTCAGCCGCTTGCGCGAATCGCAGGGTATCTTCAATACAGATGACGTTCGTAATGAGCCGGATCTTGTGTCTCTTCTTGAAATGCTGGGAGAACAGGCTCGTGCGTTGTTGATCCTTCCTTTGGTCAGTGGTGGTTCGTTGACGGCGTTGGTGTTCGTTCAGTTGACAGGGGAGATGCGCTTCAGTATCAACGAATTGGAAGTGGCCCGTACGATCACCAATCAGGCAAGCATTGCGCTTGAAAATGCCCGCTTATATCAATCGTCTGTCCGCATGGCAGATCGGTTCGCTGTGTTGAATGAAACCAGTTCACTCGTCAGCGCAAGCCTCAACCCAGAGGAAGTCTATGTTTCTGTGCATCATGCTGCAGAACGACTCATGCCGCTCGATTCTTTCGTTATCACATTGTTGGATGCGAGCACGAACGAAATTGATGCTGTTTATCTTTATGACCGCGGAAAGCGTATCCCTGGCGAGAGGGTGCCATTTGGTCAGGGCTTGAGTAGTGAGATCATTCGTGCTGGCAAAGCGTATCTGACCTCAGATGCCACCAAGGAAGCTCAGATTGAATTCGTGGAAGCTGGCGATGACGAGGATAATACAAAGTCTATCGTAGCTGTTCCCATGATCCTGGGCACCAGAGCATTGGGTATGCTGTCTGCTCAAAGCTATCAATCAGGTGTCTACACCGATGAAGATGTTCAATTGCTTGGCACGTTGGCAAACCAGGCTATTGTTGCCATCCAGAATGGACGTCTTTTTAACGAGACTCAGAAGCTTGCTGCTGAACTTGAAATGCGTGTGTTGGACCGTACTGCTCAGTTACAGCGTGAAAAACAGAACACCGATACTCTCTTGCGCATCTTGACCGAGGTGTCTTCCAGTCTCGATCTGGACCGTGCATTGAACCGAACACTTTCATTGTTGAATGATGCCACTGGCGCTGAACAGGGTACGATATTGCTGGTCCATGCAGAGGATAACTTACTGCATTACCGGGCAGGCTATGGTTACTTGTCTGACCGAACTTCATCTTCTAACAAGGGCTTTACATTGAAGATCGGCGAAGGCTTGGCGGGGTGGGTCGTCAAACACCGCGAAGCGGTGCTTATCAATGATCTTTATGAAGATCCGCGTTGGGTACGTAGCACAGCTACTGGTCAAGACCACCGAAGCGCGATCGCAGTTCCAATGTCGGTGGGTGAGGACTCCATTGGTGTCTTGATGGTCTTCCATCGTTCGAAGGATTTCTTCAGCCCAGAACTGCTTAATCTGGTGACAGCTATTGCAGGTCAGGTGGCGGTGGCGATCAACAATGCCCGCCTCTATGAATTGATCCGTGACCAGGCAGAGCGCCTTGGTTTGATGCTGCGTAAGGAACAGGTCGAAGCGAGCCGTTCACAAGCCATCCTTGAAGCTGTGGCAGATGGCGTGTTGGTGACCGGCGCAGATAACCATGTTTCCTTCGTGAACTCATCCATTACCCGCGTCCTTGGTGTCGAAGATACCCAGCTGCTTGGAAAATCATTGGAAAGTTTTGCAGGGATATTCGGCGGCTCTTCTGTTGAATGGATCAAGACCGTCCGCCGCTGGTCAGAGGACCCGTCCACATATCAGATCGGCGAGATGTATGCGGAACAGTTGGAGTTGGAAAATGGACGTATCGTCCTCATCCACTTGGCACCGGTGATCCTAATTAATGACTTCCTCGGTACCGTGTCCATCTTCCGTGATATTACCCGCGAAGTCGAAGTGGACCGCCTTAAGTCTGAATTTGTGGCAACGGTCAGTCATGAACTACGCACACCAATGACAGCCATCAAAGGCTATGTGGATATTCTGACGATGGGTGCCGCTGGTGCCTTGAACGAAAATCAAATGCACTTCCTAGAAGTTGTAAGGAACAATATTGAAAGGCTCAATATCCTTGTTAGTGACTTGCTCGATATTTCCCGTATCGAATCTGGTCGTGTTCAATTGGAACAAGGACATGTTAATCTATATGATATTGCTGAAGAAGTGGTGGCAGAAGTATTGCGTCGCTCTCAGAACGAAAGCAAACCCATTGCCCTCTCTCTGGATGCGCCTAAAAACCTGCCACCAGTCAAAGGCGATGGCGCGCGTGTCCGACAGATCATCAGTAATCTTGTGAATAATGCTTTCAATTACACCCCTGAGAATGGTGCGATCTTGGTGAACATTCACCCAACAGATAGTGAAATCCAGGTGGATGTGCAGGATAACGGGATCGGCATCAAACCCGAAGATCAGGATCGTGTTTTTGAACGCTTCCATCGTGGCGAGCACCCTCTGGTTCTCTCCACTCCTGGAACTGGTTTGGGGTTGCCCATTGTCCGCCAATTGGTTGAAATGCACAATGGACGTATTTGGATGAAAAGTACAGGCATACCAGGTGAAGGCAGCACCTTCTCCTTTACACTGCCTGTCAATAAAAACGGAGCATAAATATACATGGCAAGAATTTTGATCGCAGAAGATGAACCTGATATTCGTGAACTGGTGGCGTTTACATTGCGCTTTGCCGGTCATGAGGTGACCACTACTGCCAACGGCGAAGAAGCCTACCTCAAAGCACAGGAGATGATCCCTGACCTCATCCTGATGGATGTGCGCATGCCGAAGATGACCGGCTATGACGCCTGCCGCGCCATGAAATTGATCCCATCGTTGAAAGATATCCCTGTTGTCTTTCTTTCTGCCAAAGGACAGGATTCAGAAATTCAAACCGGGCTCGATGCAGGCGCAGAGGAATACTTGCTCAAGCCATTTGCCCCCGACCAACTTGTGGATCGGGTGAAAGCCATCCTTGCGAAATTTGGAAAATAAATGAGCGCAATCATTCTTGACGGTTCGATGGTGCATTATGAGGCGTTGGGACGCGGTCGTCCCATCATCTTCCTGCACGGCTGGGTCGGCTCATGGCGTTATTGGATCAACGCCATGCAGGTCGCATCCACATCGTTCCGCGCCTATGCCATCGACCTCTTTGGCTTTGGCGATACCGTCCGTGACCCGAGCCGCTATACACCCGAGCGTCAGGCTGAATTGCTCAATCGTTTCCTTGATGAAATGGGTATTGGTAAGGTTGCACTGGTCGGTCACGATCTTGGTGCGCTGGTTGGTTTTCACTTCCTGCGCGGACGTTACGAAAGCGTAGACCGCATGATGGCGATCAACGTACCGCTGGAATACGACATCCTCAATGCTCGTATGCGGACGGCTCCTGCCACTGAACTTGCCGAATGGTTGACTGGCAAACAACCGGATGCCATGACCGCCCTGTCAGACGCCTCAAAAGTGGACCCGGCAGCTGTTACCACCTCAATGAGCAGTTTACAAGCTGACAGCATTTTCCCGCACATCCGTGGTTTTGGTGTGCCTTGTTTATTCGTTTACGGCGCAAACAACCCTGCCATGACCATTCCATCGGCAGAAAACAATAACCTTAACTTGCCCATGCACATGCACCAGATCAACCTCGAAGGAGCGGGGCACTTTCCCATGTTAGATAACCCTGCCCAGTTCAACCGCCTCCTCACAGACTTCCTCGCTCTCGACTCGGGTGTCACGCCCAGAGAATTGCAGCTCAAAGAAGAATGGAAGCGCCGAGTCCGCTAAGAATACCGTGAGAAAAACCATCTCACGGTATTTTTTTACTGTTAGCCCAAAGTAGAAATGTCACCGGTTATCCAAGATAGAAATGTCCCCGCCCCGCGGGGCGGGGACATTTGCGTGGTTTTTGAAAGCACCGAATTTGCGCCAGGGATGGTCAGGAG
>JBEBCV010000229.1:0-4031 GCA_041157505.1 Chloroflexota bacterium
GATAATCATTAATCATGGTATTTAAAAACCAAGGTTCAACGATTCCATAATACTCCTGGTCTGTAAAAATCAATTTTGCAATACTGTCAAAATCAGGAGAGGAATCTTCTTCACCTAAAAAAGAGCCGTAGCCATAACTGTAAACGAAACTTACTAAACTATAATCTTCCTCATAAATATTTACGTCAAAACGCTTATTTCGAATATATTCTCCATCCGCATCACGATTACCGGGAATATCATCATAGATTTCAAATTGAAACCCCATTCTCTCTAAATTTGAAATCATATAATCAAATGAAATCCCAAGCAAATCAGATCTACTAAATATTGCTAAATTAGTAGGAGTCAATGTAGGGATTTTTGTTGGTCTAGGAGTGCCTGTGGGTTTAAGAGTAGCAGTAGGCTGTGCAGTTAAAGTGCCTGAAACTGATGCTGCAATCTTTCTGTCATTACAAGAATAGAGATAACTGGCAATAAGACAGATGAAGATTAGTAACAAAGTTTCAGCCAAAGATACAGGTTTTAAGCGTTCCATAATTCTCCATAAATATCTCTCTGACTTAACATGCTTGATATTCCATTACACTTATTTTATATGAAAAAATCTCGGATGATGTATTCACAAATTATATATTCGGTTGCGAACCAACATTCTATATAATATACTAAATCATATGAAACTTGATGCCGCCCTTCCCATCGTTCGCTTGAAAGAAATTCCTGCCATTGCGAAAGCCGCCGAAGCGACTGGCTTTGCCGCGCTGTGGACTCAAGAAACCCAGCATGATCCGTTCCTGCCTTGCACTTTGATCGCAGAGCATTCCAGAAACATGGATTTTGGCACAGCCATCGCTGTGTCGTTCTCGCGCTCGCCTGCCACTCTTGCCTACACCGCATGGGACTTGGCGGCTCAGTCGAACGGACGATTCATTTTGGGTTTGGGCACACAGGTCAAGGCGCATATTGAGCGTCGTTTTGGCATGACTTGGCCCGAGTCGGTGACGGGAAAATTCCGTGAGCAGATCCAGGTCATCCGTGCATTTTGGGATGCGTGGCAGAACGGCACGAAATTAAACTTCCGCGGCGAGCATTACAAAGTCACGTTGATGTCGCCATTCTTTAATCCCGGCAAGATCGAGAACCCGAACATTCCGATTTATATTGCGGGCGTCAACACTGGCTTGGCGAGACTTGCAGGCGAAATGTGTGAAGGATTCCATGCGCATCCCTTCAACAGTCCCAAATATATGAACGAGATCATTCTGCCTGCGTTGGAAGAAGGCTTGCAAAAAGGCGGACGCAAACGCAGCGACATTGCCGTTTCGATGACTCCCTTCATCGCCACCTCGCCGGAAGAAGAAGGGTTTGCCAGAATGCAGATCGCGTTCTATGCTTCCACTCCTTCGTACAAAGCGGTGATGGATTTATACGGCTGGAGTGAGACGGCTGAAAAACTCTCTGGCTTTGCCGCCAAAGGCGAATGGCACGAAATGCCCATGCTCATCACCGATGAGATGCTCAACGAATTCTGTCTAATAACTACACAAGAAAATCTCGCCACCGATCTGAAGAAACGCTTCGGTGGCATTGCAGACCGCCTCACGCTCTACACTCCTTTTGTCCCCGGCGAAAAGGATGCATGGTGGAAGAATTTGGCAAAGGAATTTAATTCCTAAACCATTAACGCGAAAGAAGCAAATTTGGGATATGGCGCGAATATTTCGCGCCATTATATTATTCCGAGTTTTCCGTTAGATCCGTGTACAAAATTCAGTTTTAAAAAGGACCGTTCATGAACTTCAACGACTATCAACAAAAATCACGCGCCACAGCGCAATATCCCGCCATTGGGCATCCTGTTATTTATCCGGCTCTTGGCTTGGTCAATGAAGCAGGCGAAGTGGCAGGCAAGATCAAGAAGATCTTCAGAGATAAGCAAGGCGTCATCGGCGAAGCGGAACGGGAAGCACTCAAAGCCGAACTCGGCGACGTGCTTTGGTACATCGCCCAAGTCGCCACAGAACTTGACCTTCCGCTCGATGAGATCGCTGAAGCCAATATCACCAAACTGTTAGACCGTCAGGCCCGCGGCAAGATCCAGGGCGATGGCGATAACCGATAGCAAGTTCCTTATTGACTCGCTATCAAAAACCAGTATAGTGGAGTTAATCCATCCTATTCAATCGGCGCGGGAAAATGACACTATACCAGATCACCTTCTTTATTAACTTTTTGGCGCTGATCGCATCGCTTTGGTTGGGGATGTATCTCGTCACGCGCAACCCGAAGGCACCCACCGCCTGGCTGACCGCACTCACCCTGTGGTCGCTGGGCGGTTTGTTCATGAACATCCTGCTTGCGCTCGACCCTCCTCCGATTCCCGCTTATCGTTTTTCAGGCTTACGATTTTTGTTTCCCTTCTGGCCTTCCGGAACATATGAACAAGGCGCCAGTGCCTGGCTGCAAGGATGGTCAGTCGCGCCATCCATTGCATTTTGGCATCATGCCACCATGCTCATGCGCCCCGGCAAGATGAATTCCTGGCGTTGGGTCCGCGTCATCTTTGCTTATCTCGTTGCCATTGCCGCAACAGAAGTGCAGGCATTCACCCAGATCCTTTTTTCGGTGGAAGGCGGCGATCCGCTTTATTTGAACAGCCTGCGAGCAGGTCCATTGTATGGCATCTTTGGCATTGCACTTATCATGCTCACCACCTTCTGTGTCATCAACCTTGTCCGTTCCGCTCGGATTGCCGCCACAGAGATCGTCCGCCGCCAATTGATGACACTGGTCACGGCCACGGTCATCACAGGTTTGATAGGTCCCATTTCGATCGTTTCATCCGGTTTCGATATCTTCCCAATGCCCATGGTTGCCATGTCGGCAGTGTTGGCGGTTTTCGTTGGCATGGTTGGGTATGGCGTGGCACGGTACAGCGCCCTCGTCGAAAAACGAACCATTGAACGCGAATTTTTCTACAACCTGATCGGCATAACGCTCGTGGCAGGCATATACACTGCCGTAAGTCTGTTGCTCGTCCTTGCCTATGAAGCGCCCCAAGTCATCCTCATCTTCATTCCACTTCTTGGCGTGTTGACACATACCGGGCTGAACGCAGCCTCGATCTTCCTCGATTGGTTCTTCTATCGAGGCGAAACGCGTCTGCTGCGTACCAACCTCCACAACCTCAGGCGTCTCACCAGTGAAAGCGAAAATCTAAAAGCCCTGCTGGGGCAGATCCTATCCGTATTATGCCAACCCATCAGATCGACATATGGATTGATCTTTATCTACAAGAATGGGATGGCTAGCCAGATCGCCGACTACCGTTGGAAGAAACCCCGCCTCGAACTACCCTCGAACCTGCTCACTGCCGACGATACCCTTCACCTCGCCCCGGGCCACCTCCCCCCACCTCTCGATGATGCCGCCTTGCTTGTGCCCCTATACATCGAAGCGGAGCAGGTTGGCGCGCTGGTATTGGGGCATCCCTCGAACGGATTGCAATACACCAACTCCGATGTCGAGCGACTGCTCCATCCCGCCGACCAGATCGCCGACGCATTATTCCTGAACCGCAAAAATACCGAACATCTTGAAAAGGTCGCCGAGATCGCCAATGACCCGCCAGCAGTATCGCCGCGTGAATTTGGCATCCCAGTCAGTTTGGTGGAGAATGTCTTGCGCAACCTGTTCGACTACACCTATCTGGCAGACACATCTCTAGCAGAAATAAAACTCGTCCGAGAGAAGTTGGCGGGCGAAAAGAAAACGCATATCGAACGCGGGAAGGCGGTACAAGCCGTCGTGTTGGAAGCGATCGAACAGATGCGACCCAGCCGTGAGGTCCCGCGTGACCCGCCGCCCCGGGAGTGGTATCCCTATATCATTTTGCACGATGCCTATGTCAAAGAAGTCCAAAACCGCGACATCATGAGCAAGTTGTACATCTCGGAAGGCACGTTCAACCGTACCCGCCGCGGAGCCATCCGCTCGCTGGCGCGGGCGTTGGCTGAGATGGAAAGCCA
>JBEBCV010000230.1:0-9390 GCA_041157505.1 Chloroflexota bacterium
CATGAAATAATGCCCAAATAATATAATTTATCAACTTCATATTATTAAGGAGCAGGACAATGACCGATGTTTTTATTTCTTACTCGCGCCGTGACAAGGTCTTTACCCAAAAACTTGTTGAAGCATTAATCGCAGCCAAGCGCGAGGTATGGGCAGATTGGGCATCTATTCCTGCCGCATCTGATTGGGATGCAGAGATCAAGGAAGGTATCGAGAAAACCGATACAGTCCTGTTCGTACTGAGCCCAGAGTGGCTTAAATCGAACGAATGACGTAAAGAAATGGATCATGCATTGAAAATGGGGAAACGGCTTCTGCCCATTTTGCACATCATGCCAGATCAAGGGCAACAGGTACCACCGGAACTGGCACGCCTCAACTGGGTCTATATGCGGGAGGGTGACAATTTCGAGAAGGCATTCGAGATCTTATGCGGTGCCATGGATACAGACCTGGACTGGGTAAAGACCCATACCCGCATCCAAGTTCGTGCCATTGAGTGGGATAAAAAGAACCGTGATAATTCACTTACTCTGCGTGGGAACGATCTTACCGATGGAGAGCAGTTCATCTCACAAGGGTTGCAGAAAAGCCCCGAACCTACACAGGTACAAAGTGAATTCATTCTAGCAAGCCGCAAAGATGCAACCCGTCGACAAAGAGTCGCCATGGCAGGCATCACCATTGCGCTGGTCATCTCGGTGGCGTTGGGGGTTGTAGCATATTTCCAACGTCAGGCAGCAGTATTGAATTCAAAGATATCTTTTGCACGCGAACTCACAGCGGCTTCACAGAACAGTCTTACCGCCGACCCCGAGCTTAGTATTTTGTTGGCATTGCAGGCGACCCAAATATTAAGCGATGCAGGTCAAGATATCCTTCCCTCCACCGAGAATGCCCTGCGTGACGCGCTTCAAACCTCTCGTGTACGCAATACAGTAAAACTAGATGGAGACAGCGTTCTCTCTATAGCATTCAGCCCAGATGGGCGTTTTGTAGCAGCGGGAACTGAAAATGGTTCCACCTATCTTTGGAACATCTCGAACATCCCTGACCAGATCGATGTTTCGGGACAACATGTCGGCTTGATCTGGCTCGAAGAAACGGTTGCAATTCCGGGTGCGGTTGGAAGCGTTAAAAGTGTTACCTTCAGCCCGGACGGGAAGTACCTCGCCTCTTCCACCAGCAAGAATGGGAACCCATCCATTTGGTCTACGCAAACGGGGGAGCAGGAGTTAACTCTCAATGGAAATATTGGCTTCATTAATAAAATTGCATTCAGCCCTGATGGGAACACCATAGCAACCGCCGGGGAAGACGGAATGGTAAGAATTTGGGATGCGTCAAATGGAACCGAGAAATTGACCATTAACGAACATGATGGGTATCGTGTAACAGACCTTTCATTCAGCCCTGATGGTGAACGTCTGGCAAGCGGAGGTGATAGTACCTATCTTATTCTTTCTGATGTGAGCACTGGTGAAACCCTGCAATGGTATCAAGATAATTCCTTCTTAAATAGCCTGGCATTCAGTTCGTATGGCAACCTGGTCGCATTTGGGAATGCTGGTTACAACGTTAAAGTGATAGATCTGAACACTGATCGGATTCTGAACACCAAATTTCCCAAAGACTGGGTCAGTGCCATTGCATTCAGCCCGGATGGGAACCTGCTTGCAAGCGTCGGTTTAGATGGCAAAGGTTTTGTCATAGACCCAAACACTGGTAAAAAACTTTTCACTCTTTCTGGAGACAAAAGCGATATTCTCGCAGTTGCCTTCAGCCCCGATGGAAAATATCTGGCAACCGGAAATAATGGCGGTGAGTTCAAGATCTGGGATGCCTCGGTCATCTCCTCAACTGAAGCAGGCACCTATGCAGCACAGAACGAACCCAGTACGGGGCTGGCACTATCCACCAACGGCAAAACGCTCGTAACATCTGGGGATGAGCCCGTTGCAAGTATTATCGATGTATCTTCTGGAAATGAAACCGAACTCTACGAATCCATCAACTGGATCAATGATGTTGCCATTAACCCTAATAGTGATCTTGCTGCCACTGGGCACGAAGGGGATGGTGTGATCATTTGGAATACCTCAACAGGGGAAAAAGTAACTTCTTTCCCAGATGAATTGGGCTCCATTAAAGATGTTGAATTCAGTACAGATGGCAAGTACCTCACAGGTGGTGGTGGCTATGGATATGTCTGGGATATGGAAACCGGCGGCCTTGTTTTCAAAGACAGTGTAGGTAACGGTTCTACGAGTGATTGGATCTGGGCATCAACCTTCAGCCCAGATGGGAAATACCTCGCGATCGGTGGTGATGGCTCTTTTAAAGTAGGAGTCTTCGATCTTCAATCAGGTCAGGTTATCCATCAATTGGAAGGACACCAAGGCGTCATTCGTAGCCTCGCTTTCAGCCCAGATGGTTCAAAATTACTCTCTGGTTCTTTCGACAGCAGTGCCATCCTTTGGGATGTAAAAACGGGTGAACTTCTACACAGCCTAAATGGACACATTGCCGGTATTACCAATGTTGCCTTCAGCCCCGATGGACTACAGGTGGCTACATCAAGTTCAGATGGTTCCGCAAAAATTTGGGATGTGAGCAGTGGAGAGCTTTTATACACCCTGACCGCGAACAAGGTCTATGAATATTTCTGGGTCAATAATGTGGCATTCTCGCAAGATGGAAAACTTTTCGCCACAGGGAGCGAAGATGGGGTAACGCGTTTCTATTACACAAACGTGAATGATGTCCTTTCACTTGCCCAAGCCCGCATCACCCGCTCCTTGACGGAAGAAGAATGTGTCACGTATCTGCATCTTGAATCCTGCCCTGAAAATTTGATCCAACCTGAACGCCCTGCTACCAAACCAGCAGGTGCAGTTTCGCTTCAGCCGACCGGGCCTTTTCCGCAACTTGCATTCAGTGACTCCAAACTCCGCTCTGGAGATGGGAGTAAGCAAATATTCATGGATTTTCGTAATAAATCAAGCGAAAGCCTCGAACTATATTGGATTGCTTCAGATGGTGTCGAGCAAAAGTTGGGAAATATGGCACCCAGCGAAGTGATCAGTTTTCAAAGTAATGAGAGTCATGCGTTCCGCGTGCGTGATCTGCAAAAGAACATTGTTTATGAGTATGTCGCAAATGACGAGGATTATCAACAGATCAACATCAAGCAGGTGGTTAGAATGGGTATCAACTTTGCTGTTCCTGAGTCAGCTGCCCCAACCGATGGGATAAAGTCTGGTGAAGGCTCAACAGAAATCTGGCTGGAGATCACCAACGACACAAATGAAACCTTTTCCCTCAATTGGGTCAATTTCGATGGGGCGGAAGAATCATTCACGGAGATCATTCCCGGCGTTCAACAGGTAGGCAGTTACGACACCCACGTCTGGCGCATTCGTGACGCCGCCGGGAATCTCATCCTAGAATATGTGGATACGGCTCAATCCATTCAATATATAAAGATCAATGCCGATAGAACTGTAAGTATTCAGTAACCTGGTAGACAACAAGGTCATCGTTGAATAACGGTGACCTTGTTGTAAAATGTCTATAATGAATGGTCCATTATAGGTATAGGAAAAAGAGATCTTATATGTTCAGATCAAAACGCAGGCAGATCATCACCCCACAATCAGAGCATCTCAAACTGGTAGGCACACTCGCCATGTTTTGGGGCAATGACCAATTCGATGCCCCGCCCATTGAACGCAATTCCATGATCTTGGGCATGGGGCTGCATGACCGTGGTTATGGTTACCTTGACAACTCCCCCATCGGCGGTATGACCGATGAAGAATGGCAGGGAATTGCACGACATGGCTTCACCATGGAAAGTTCGGATGCCGTTGCAGATGCGATCATCAAATATCATATTCGCCGTCTAGCCAGCCATGGCACGACAGACATTCGCAAAACCTTATTTGCCGAATTTCAGCAGGGTGTTGAGGATCATCTCGAACGATACCACCTCTCGGCACACCTATTCAACCGTATAGACCGAATAACCGACTTGCTTGACCGACTATCATTCGAATTTTGTTTCGATATACCCGCCTCGGGTAGCATTTCCATCTTCCCACGCAATGCTGAGGAGAAAGAAGTTACAGTTGAGTATCACATTGAAAATGGAGAGATCAACGTTTCGCCTTGGCCTTTTTCAGTGGATGAACACCACGGCTACCTTGTCGCTTATCATTCAGAGGGTTATCCCGTACGGCTAGACCCGGTTGTTCTACCCTATCACTTGAAAAGAAAATGAGGTGAACTGTCTCGGGCGCTCAGGATCCGAGACCGTTTTCTATTCTAAAATTCATGACATAAAAATCTGGAATTGTGGCAAGTAAGTAGTACAATGAACCTGTAAGAGTTTGAAAATTTTGTTTTGCCTATTCACCGGGGGAATAAGCAAGAAACGAAATCTTGAAAACTCCAAACTGAGTCCAACAATCGATATACTCTTTTAGGAGCGCATAATGCCAAAACCGAAATCAAAATTCGATCAAAAATGGAAACTCATCCGTGGTCATTCCATGGAATGGTGGAGTCTTATTGCGGAACATGACCTTAAGAAGGTCGATAAAGCCGAAGACAAATTGGATAAATTCATGACCATTCTACAGGTCAAGTACGGATATACCCGTATCCAGGCACGCGACGAGATCAATAGACGTTGGGTGGCGTACTCTCGCGCAAAAACAATTGTTGATGCGCAGACGAACTAAATTAAACTTAAAAAAAACGGTCTCGTTGACATAAAGTCTGAGACCGTTTTTTTTATTTGATAGAGCGCCCGGCAGACGCTTATCGCTAGGCTATTTACCGCGCATCTTACTGATGCCCCAAAATAATACACCCAATCCTGCTAAAAACACACCGATCCCAATCGGTCCAGTCCAGAACAAAGCTATCCAAATGTCCATGACATTCTCCTTTTGTCTTACACAATGCCGGACGCCCTCAAAATCATTTTAGCAAATCCAAAGTGCGATTTCAACATTTTGTGCCTGAGCCTTGGTTATAATTCGCTTTCATGAAAAAGCCTCTCCAACGAACCCAGCTGATACTTTTTGCCTTTTTAATCACCGGGTTAGCGGGGTACGGCGCAATAGCAGGCACACCCCCTTTTGTTGAATCACCCTACGACATAACCTCCCTGCCTTATCAAGGTGCAGGCGGTGACCCAGCACTGCTGGATATCCTGCAGCAACAAGAGATCGACCTCGCATCCATTAATCAGATACCACTGAACGAAATACAAACCAGTCTCCCGCAAACCGATGCGATCCTGTATCGGGGATACATACGTCACAACCTTCTGCGGCGCGGGTTACGGGGGTTTCAAGTCTGTGCCTATGCCAGTCCATCCACCAACGGATTTCTCAAAACTCAAGACGGTTACGAAATCGTTTGTGCCATCAGCGACTCAAATGGGTTGTTCACTTTCGTCGGCTTGCCCAAAGATGCCGAAACGACCCTGGTCATAAAACGCGATGGCTTCCTCAACCTTGCTTTCACAACCCGCCTCACCCATCTACCCACCTATCAGCAGGATTATGTCGGCAGTGTTCCGGTTTATTTCGTCCGCAGTTTATACGACCGCGACCCGTGCTACCCGTTCTGCGCGGGCGGCAACTGTAACGATTACGGCGAAATGATCTTCACCATCATCAACGAAACACGCACCCAAGACAATCCCAACCACGGCTACATCAGCCCGGGGATGTACGAAGGCAACGGCACACCCAACGCGACCATTCAAATTTTTACCGACTCGCAACAAGACGGAAGCTTCGCCTCTCCCTACCCCACGATTGCCGCAAACAATCCCAGCCTTTCCCAACCCGATAATGTACCTGACGGGTTGGTTTACTCCGGCACCATGCTAGAAGATATTGAACACACTTCAAATGGACAGTTCACATCTCTGCTCAATTTCTTCGCGAACACAGGTTTTGAAAGTGTGCTGCTCAAGCAGGAATATCCACAGCTCTGGCGTACAGAAACATCTACCTTTGGGCTGGCATTGATGAAGTCCATGCCGGCTGGCATCTATGAAGCCGAAGTTACGCATCCTAACCTCACTTGTCTGCCCACCAAAGATGCATGGACGGGCAGCACCCCAACCCGCCTGCGTTTCGAGATCATTCCCGGCACATTGGGCGATGTCCGTTTTTATTGCGAAAGGAAACCATGAAAATTCTACTTACCGGTGCCACCGGCAATGTCGGCGGGCATGTCCTACCCTTATTGCTCGAACGCGGACACGACGTCCGTTGTTTGGTGTTCGACTCTAACAATGAACGCAAGATCGTCCAAGGCTGGAAGCACAAACCCGAAGTGGTTTGGGGTGACATCCAGGATGAACGGGTGGTCGAATCAGCTTTGGGCGGGGTGGAGGCGGTGATCCATCTGGCGGCGATCATCCCGCCGATGACGGATCAAAATCCGCAGCTGGCGTACGGGGTCAACGTCAATGGGACTAGAAATTTAGTGAACGCTGCAAGCAAGCAGGCGAAACGCGTGCGCTTTATTTTCACATCCACCTATGATGTGTACGGCAATACACAAGACCTAACGCCGCCGCGCAAAGTGACCCTGCCGGTGAACCCGCAGGAAGAATACGCGCGCCACAAAGTGGAAGCGGAGAAGATCATTCAAAGCGGCAATGTGGATTGGTGCATCTTCCGGCTGGCATCTGCGATTCCGGTGGAGATGTCCACCAAGTATCAAAGCATGATGTTCGATGTGCCGCTGGATGACCGGCTCGAGTACATTCACCCTGCCGATGCGGCATTGGCGATCTGCAATGCTGTGGAACATGCTGAAGTGTGGGGCAAGGTGCTGCATTTGGGCGGGGGTCCGGGCTGTCAGTTGCGCGAACGCGACATTGTGCAAGGCGCATTCGAAGCCATTGGCATTGGCGCTCTGCCTGAAAAGTATTTCAACACCCAGCACTATTACACCGACTGGCTCGATACGGAAGAAAGCCAGCGCCTGCTAAATTATCAGCGCCATACATTCAATGACCATTTGGAAGGTCTGAAAAAATCCCTGGGCTGGCAGATCCCGTTGATCAAATTGTTTCGTCCATTGATTCGATATTCTCTACTAAGACAATCTAAGTATCACAAATAAAGAAAGCCCCAACCTTGTGGTTGGGGCTTTCTTTAACTAAATTCGTGAGCGGTGTTCTATCATGCGCTCATCGATCACCACATATTCCTCGCGGCGGCTCAGTACCTGCTCGGTCGAAAAGACCATACTGTAAAGCACAACGAAAAAAGCGGCGGTTACAAGAATTTCAGCTATCATGTTCTTACTCCATATTTCAATTTCGACGACTGGGATGATAATGCAGGAGGATTGGAATCCCATTAACAATTGTGAAATTTTTCCTCACAATTCTGTGATGAAACCCCTCCTCTCACTGAAATTTGAGTTGATTCGTGGATTTCAAGACTGAATCCACGCCAAAACATTTTTGACACCCTACAGCATAGACCCAAATTGCCTACACGCAAATTAATAATTCAGGAAAGCTATTCCAAATACTCTGTGCTATAATCCGCGCACGATGTTCAATCACAACAACTTCGCCAATAATAATGATAATAATAATGACGATCGCAGAATCGTTGGGCGAAGCTTTGCTGGTTGACGAATAACGAAGTCGAAACCAAATCGCCCAACGCGAAAGCGCAGGGCGATTTTTTATATACATCATCATACCCCGTCATTGCGAGCCACGCTCTTGCTTTTTGTGGCGAAGCAATCTAAGCCCAAATCATAAGATTGCTTCGTCGGGAAAAGCCCCTCCTCGCAATGACAAAAGAGAGGCGCACAATGTACAGAACTCATCTATGTGGAGAATTAAGAGCCAGCCATGCCGGGCAGACCGTTACGCTCGCAGGCTGGGTGAATCGACGCCGCGACCACGGCGGGGTGGCATTCTTTGACCTGCGTGACCGTGCCGGTCTCGTTCAGATCACCATCAACCCAGACCTTCCCAAGGAAGTGCTTGACCAGGTTGCAAGTGTCCGCAACGAATGGGTCTTGCAGATCGAAGGCGTGGTGCAGAAACGCCCTGAAGGGATGGCGAATCCCAAAATGGAAACTGGCGAAGTTGAGATCATCGCCAAGAACGTGATCGTACTCAATGCGTCGAAGACTCCCCCATTCATGGTCAACACCGATGCCGACTTGCCCGATGAGAACATGCGCCTTAAGTATCGCTACATTGACTTGCGCCGCGAGCGCCTGACCAAGAATATGGTGCTGCGTCACAAGGTCATCAAGTTCATGCGCGACTACCTTGATGAACTGGGCTTCATTGAAATTTAAACTCCCATCATGTTCAAAGCGACTCCCGAAGGTGCGCGTGACTACCTCGTGCCTTCCCGCATCTACCCGGGACAGTTCTACGCCCTACCCCAGTCGCCCCAGCAGTTGAAGCAATTGCTGATGGTGGCAGGCATGGACAAGTACTTCCAGATCGCTCGCTGTTTCCGCGATGAAGACCTGCGTGGCGACCGCCAACCTGAGTTCACGCAACTCGACCTTGAAATGTCCTACGTCCACCGCGATGATGTGCTGGACTTGGTCGAAGGTTTGTTCACCAAAATGATTCCCGCCGTGGCACCGCACAAGAAGTTGTATTCCACACCTTGGCCCAAGTTCTCTTATAAGGAAGTGCTCGAACGCTTCGGTTCGGATAAACCCGACCTGCGCTTCGGCATGGAGTTGATTGACGTCACTGACGTGTTAGCGAAGAGCGAATTCAAAGTGTTCCAGTCCGCGTTGGAGGCTGGTGGCGTGATCAAATGCATTGTCGCGCCGAAGTCGGCGGAGATGTCTCGCAAGGAACTGGATGCGCTCACGGAAGTGGCGAAGTCGTTCGGAGCGAAGGGAATGCCTGCTGTGGCGATCACAGCCGAAGGCGTGAAAGGAAGCGCGGCAAAGTTCTTTAAGGAAGAAGAACTGGCGGCGTTGAAAGAGAAAACGGGAGCAGGAGTCGGCGATCTGATCGTCTTCGCTTCTGATGCTCGTGCAGTTGTCAACAAGACTCTCGGCGGACTGCGCTTGTGGTTCCGCGATAAGCTCGACCTTGCGGATAAATCCATGATGGCGTTTGCGTGGGTGGTGGACTTCCCGTTCTTCGCATACAACGAAGAAGAGAAAAAATGGGAGTCGGAACATCATCCGTTCACGATGCCGAAGATGGAAGACTTGCCGAAGTTCGATACCAACCCCGGAGAGGTGTATTCGGAAGCGTACGACATGGTCTGCAATGGCTATGAGACCGCTTCGGGTTCGATAAGAATTCACCGCCGCGATATTCAGATGAAGATGTTCCAGATGCTCGGCTTG
>JBEBCV010000231.1:0-2877 GCA_041157505.1 Chloroflexota bacterium
GAAGGAAAGGAAATCTTCAAATCGATCCACAGGGAAGACATCCGGATGTGCCTGAATGTAGTCGATAAGTTCCTGCTTGTCGATAACATAATCCAAACCAATACCCACATGGTCGGGTCCTACCAGGTTCAGGACATATTCAATATTCTTGACGTAAAGCTCACTGCTCTTACCACCGAGAAAATCCCCGATGCCGTTAATGGCGATCACGCCGCCAGTTTTAGCACAAGCTTTGATCTGCTCATCTGAAATATTTCTGGCATGGGCACGCAAACTGGCGGGGTTCGAATGCGAAAAGATGACGGGTGCAGTTGAAGTTTCGAACGTGTCCATCGTGGCGCGATACCCCATATGTGTCACATCGACAACCATACCCACCCGATTCATCTCTAGTACCACTTGTCTGCCAAAATCCGTCAGCCCGATATGACCTTCCATACAGCCGCCCGAGGCAGGGTTGTCTTTGTTATACGCCAATAACATCTGGCGCACACCTAAATCATAATAGAAAGAGATTAGGTTCAAGTCGCCGCAAAGAGGGTTCGACCCTTCAAGGTCGAAGGCGATGGCTAATTTATTTTCCCGTTTGGCGTTTTGAATATCACTCACAGATCGAGCCAGGATCAATTCATCGGAATGAGCCGCAATATACGACCGAAAACAAGCCAGCACCCGCATCACCTTCTCGAATGAGTCCATATCCATGCCAATGTTCAACGAGACAAAGGTCACGCCGCTATCTTTATAGCGTTTCAGTTCGCTCAAGTCCGACTGGGGGTTGAGCGGAAAACAAGCATGGGTATCCCATACGATCGAATTATTGTGGATCTCTGCGGCTCGATTTTTCATAATATATAAATTATTTACAGGGGCAGATCGTGATCCGCTCCTGCAACATTAAAACGTCAACACCATTCCGCCAATGGATAAGCCCGCGCCGGTACCAATGATCAGCACCTTATTGCCGCGCTGAATACGTCCATCGCGCACCCCTTGATACAACGTGACCGGAATCGAAGCCGCGACACAATTACCAAGCGTTTCAATGGTCTTGATTATTTTCTCATCTTTCCAGCCAAAACGTTCCAACATCATCAGCCCAACTTTACTGGCTTGATGCGGCACGACCACATCCACATCCACCATGCTCTTTGAAAGACCGGGATACAGCTCTTCGAGAAATTCATGTGCAATGCCGCGCACCATGCGCAATACTGCGGGACCATCCATATGAAAGAGATCGTCTTCAGGGTTATGCCCTGCAAAGCGCGGATGCATACGCGAGCCGCCGCCCATAATAGTTGTGAGATAGGCGCCATCGCCAAACGACTTGAAATGCGCGTGATGGATCTTCGAAGCATCGCCATCCGTTGCGCGAGTCACCACCACTGCCGCTGCCGCATCCCCCACCAACGAAGCGGACTCCGGTTCTTTTGGATTGATACCACACGAAGCCACATCCGCACTGGCGATGAGAATATTTTTATACCGTCCGCTGCTGATGAAGTTCGAAGCGACATCCATTGCTGCCACGAAACTCAAACAAGTCGTATGCACCGTCATCGCCGGAATGCCTGAATTGCCCAAGCCAAGCTGACGTTGGATCAGCACGCCTGTATCTGGTATCGCCTGCTCACCCGTCCCCGATGCGTTGATGATGAGGTCGAGTTGATTTGGTTTTAACTTCGCTTCCTCCAACGCCTCACGCCCCGCCTCTGCAGACATGAACGATGAGGTTTCATCTGTCACCCAGCGGCGTTCGCGCACGCCATTGCGACGCTCCACCCAACCGGCGGGCACACCACACATCGCTTCCAATTCCGAGCTGGGCACCACCCGCTTCGGTAAATAACGTCCAAGCCCAATGATCTTGAGGGGAATGTTTACTTGCATATGTATGCTCCTATAAAATGACGACAGACGATGGACAATAGACGATTGACAATTTATTCCATCGTCCGTGGTCTATCGTCCATCGTCTACTCTAAAAATCCATCTTCCTAAAATACGGTATTGCCACGTCTGATACTTTGCCGATCAACTTCCATGGTAACTGTCTTTTGCGCGGCAAATGCTTTGTATACACTGCGTTGTACTCCGTCACCGACTCGCCGCCGCGCACTTTCTTGAACTTGCCCACCCCGCCGCTGGCATGCACGAGCAATCCGCGCTTCACGCCTTCTTGCAAAGTGACCAGTGTCAATAATCGGTATAAACCCTCTTCCAGCGGCAAAGATGTGTCATAGCCAAATAACGGCTGGGTCATGGCACCGTTGCGGACGAAGAATCCCATAATGGCGTTCAAGCGTCCATCCTTCTTAAGTCCGTACAAATGCAGAACATCCTGTTCACGGGCGAGCTTGAGAAGGTCGAATGTAAATTGTGGGTTGTAATAGGAATACTTTTGCAGATACAGCAAGTTATACAACTCCACCGCACGGTGAAGCTCATCATCTGACAAATCCCTGCCGCTGACCACGTCGTAGCCTGCCTTCTTCAGCACACGCACATCTTCCTTGCACTGGCGGGTCTTCAACGCCGCGACCGGGTCCATGTACCAAACCTGACGGCTCAAGACCAGATCATATCCAAGCTCATCAAGGGTTTGATAAATTTGCGGATTCTTTTTCTGGTCCACCGAACGGAAGACGATGGCTCGGTCTGGGAACCACTTGATCAACGCTTCGCTCAACGCCGTGAGTTGGTCGCTATTTACTGACGGGTATAAATTCGTCGACAGCAGGTAGTTGTTCACAAAAACGACCTTGTCCAATTCGGCATAACGGAAATACCAAGAGACAGGTGTCATCACTAATTTCACAACGATCTCCGCCAACCGATTGTTGAGGTGCTTCACTTCCTCGAATGCGCCATACG
>JBEBCV010000232.1:0-7486 GCA_041157505.1 Chloroflexota bacterium
CCAACAGCCAAAAAGATCATGTCACGTTTTGTTGAGAAGATCGAACTAACAAATAAAGCCGCTATAATTCACTATGTCTGTCCGCTGCAATTCCAGCCGATGGGTAATGAAGCTTCAGCGCCCACAAAAAAGCCCTGCATTAGCAGGGCTTTTTCCTCTTCTATGTTGGAAGAGCTTCAAAAGAACATCTTATACTCTTAGCCATCATTAACAAAGAACCTCCTGTAAACAAGTTTACAGGAGGTTCTTTGTTGCCCGGTCTATTGGGCGCTATTTATGCAGAAATTACTTAATCGCCAACAGTGGTGTCTGGCATTTCTTCAGTGGAGTCGGGTGCGGCTGCTTCTTCACCAGGAGGGGTAAAACGCCCATGGATGAAGCCGGTACCTGCCGGTATGAGCTTACCAATGATGACGTTCTCCTTCAAGCCGTAGAGCGGATCGGTCGTGGAGCCAATTGCAGCGCTCGCCAAAACCTTGATGGTGTGCTGGAAGGACGAGGCGGAGAGGAAGGAGTCGGTGGAGAGAGACGCCTTGGTCACACCGAGCAACACTTCGCTGAAGCGAGCCGGTTGTTTTCCATCCGCGATCAAAGCTTCATTCTGCTTGCGGATATCGAGACGGTCCACCACATCGCCGGGCAGATGTTTGGTATCGCCAGGGCGAGTGACCTGCACCTTGCTCAACATCTTGCGGATGATGACCTCAAAGTGTTTATCGTGGATGTTCTGACCCTGTGAGCGATACACCTTCTGCACTTCGGTCATGAGGTACATCTGGCAGGCATCACGTCCCTGGATTTTGAGGATGCGGTGCGGGTTGAGTGAACCTTCGGTGAGCGGCGTACCAGCTTCCACATGGGTGCCATCGCGGACGAGGATGCGGGAAGTGTTCGGAATGTCGAGGATGGCTTCTTCGCGCTGTTCGTATGAGACGATGACCTTGCGGTCCTTCTTCTCCACAGCAACACGTCCGCCATGCTGGGAGACAATGGTTGCCTTTTCGAGCGTGGCGAGAACTTCACCAGCCTGCACTTCAGATTCATCCTTGGCGACGATCTTCCAGTCTTCGGGGATGGCGTATTCGTCGTGGACCATTTCGGCGTGTTCGATGTGAACTTCGCGCATATCGGCATATTTTTCCGACTGCTGAATACGAACAATACCGCCGATCTCAGCAACGGTCGCTTCGCCCTTCGGCTGTTTGCGCGCTTCGAAGATTTCTTCCACGCGTGGGAGACCAGTCGTGATGTCTGTTGCGCCTGTTGACGCCACACCACCAGTATGGAAGGTACGAAGTGTGAGCTGTGTACCCGGTTCACCGATGGACTGAGCAGCAACGATACCCACTGCAGAGCCAAGGTCCACCATGGTACCGCGACCAAGGTCAATGCCGTAGCATTTGGCACAGATACCGTGGTTGAGTTCACAAGTCAACGGCGAGCGGAGTTTTACTTCGCTAATACCAGACTCGGAGATAATACGCGCCAGGTCGTGAGTGATGATTTCGTTGTATTCAGCGAGCACTTCACCGGTCTGCGGGTGGATGATGCGTTCGGCAGCCAAACGGCTGTACATGCGGCTGTCCATCTTCTGACCAGCCACATCGTCCGCACGGCGGATCCAGACACCATCGTGGGTGCCGCAGTCGTGTTCGTTGATGATGATGTCTTGTGCAATATCCACGAGACGGCGGGTCAGGTAACCGGCATCCGCGGTACGGAGAGCTGTATCGGCGAGACCCTTACGAGCACCGTGAGTAGAGATGAAGTATTCCTGAGCGGTAAGACCTTCGCGGAAGTTCGAGCGGATCGGCATCGGGATGATACGACCAGAGGGGTCAGCCATCAAACCGCGCATACCTGCCAACTGCGAGATGGTGGAGAAACCACCCTTCGTCGCGCCGGAGGTCGCCATGGTGGAAAGATTACCATCGGGATCCATGTGTTTCTTCACGGCATCACCAACCTTATCGGTCGTTTCCTGCCAGATCTGGATCTCGCGTTCGTTCTTTTCCTGCTCAGTGAGCAAACCACGGCGGAAGTCGCGCTGCACCACTTCGACCTGCTTGAGGGCTTCGTCGATGATGGGCTTGCGTTCCGGTGGGATGGAGATATCGGCAACCGCCAGGGTGGTGCCGGATTTCATGGCATATTCAAAGCCAATGCTCTTGACGCGGTCAGCGACGTTGGTAGTCACTTCCTGTCCACACAGTTCGTAGACTTCGGCGATGAGGTCTTTCACACCACCCTTGTCCAGTTTCTTGTTGACGAACTGAACTTCAGCAGGAAGGATGCGGTTCAAAAGCACACGTCCAACCGTGGTGTTGATGATACGAGTCTGGGGTTCTGCCATGCGCTTGTTCTTGTCATCGTACCAAGTGGTGGCGCGCAGTTTGATCTCAGAGTGGACTTCGACCTGATCGAGAGCGTAAGCGAGTTCAACTTCGTCCATGTCGGCGAAGGCGCGACCATCACCCTTGTGAGCGGCTTTCTGCTCCATCGAGAGATAGTACACACCAAGCACCATATCCTTGGACGGAGAAATGATCGGTTCGCCATCTGCCGGTTTGAGCAGGTTCTTGGAAGCAAGCATAAGATTGCGGGCTTCCTGAACCGCCTTCTGGGAGAGCGGAACATGGACTGCCATCTGATCGCCGTCGAAGTCTGCGTTGAACGCGGTGGTGACGAGCGGGTGGAGCTGAATGGCAGAGCCTTCGATGAGGATCGGCTCAAACGCTTGAATACCGAGGCGGTGAAGCGTAGGAGCACGGTTCAACAACACGGGACGGTCGCCGATCACGCCTTCGAGCGCTTCCCACACTTCGGGGCGGTTGCGTTCGATAAGGCGGCGGGCACCCTTCACGTTGGCTGCATAGCCGTTCTGCACGAGGCGGGCGATCACGAACGGACGATACAGTTCGAGCGCCATGCTCTTGGGCAGACCGCATTGATTAAGTTTGAGAGTCGGACCCACCACGATCACGGAACGACCAGAGTAGTCCACGCGCTTACCGAGCAGGTTACGGCGGAAACGACCCTTCTTGCCTTTGAGCATGTCGCTCAAGGACTTGAGTTCGCGGCGTCCGCGGCGGCTGAGTGCCTTACCACGCTGGCTGTTATCGATCAGGGAGTCAACTGCTTCTTGAAGCATGCGCTTCTCGTTGCGGATGATGACATCAGGCGCACCAAGTTCAAGCAATCTCTTCAAGCGGTTGTTGCGGTTGATCACGCGGCGATAGAGATCGTTAAGATCGGAGGTGGCAAAGCGACCACCATCGAGCTGCACCATCGGGCGCAGATCTGGAGGGATCACGGGAAGCACGGTGAGGATCATCCACTCAGGGCGATTGCCGGAACGTTTGAAAGCTTCAACAACCTTGAGGCGGGTGGTGGCTTTCTTGCGCTTCTGCTTGCTCTTGGTGGTTTTCACTTCGTGCCAGAGTTCTTCAGAGAGTTTATCGAGGTCGAGGCGTTCGAGCACATCGTAGAAGGCTTCAGCACCCATGTCGGCGCGGAAGACCTGACCCCAACGCTGCTTCAATTCACGATAGCGGATTTCGCTCAAGAAGGTGAACGGACGCAGTTCAAGCAACTCATCGCGCAGGCGTGAGGAATTATTCGAAGAAACCGAGGTCTGCGATTCCAACTGGTTACGCAGGGCTTCCATTTCAGTATCAGCCTGCGCCTTGATTGTGGCAGCCTTGGTCTTGAGTTCTTCGATCTCAGCCTGACGCTTGTCTTTCAGTTCGTTCTCAAGCGCTTCAAGTTTCTTCTGAACGGTCTTTTGAATGAGGGTGATGTGCTTGCTGGCAACCTTATCGCCGGCATCGATGATCTTCTCACCAGTCAGTTCGAAGGCAACCGTTTTCTTGGCAGCCTCACCCATCTGATCCTGCAGAAGGCGTTCAAGTTTCTGACCTTCCTTGATGATCGGGTCGAGCTGTTCGGCAATACCTTCATCGTAGCCCTGTTCGAGCGTGGCTTGCTTTTGCTTGAGTTCGGTGATGCTTGCATCGCGCTTGGTCTTGATCTCCACGATGCGGGCATTGATCTCCGAAGCCTGTTCGCGTTCGGAAACTGTAATTTCATCTTCGAGGCGCTGAAGGGCTTTCTTGCGGGCCTCTTCGTCCACATAGGTCACAATATACTGGGCGAAGTAAAGCACACGGTCCAGATTGCGGCGGGAAATATCCAACAACATACCCATCTGAGACGGGATACGGCGGGTATACCAAATGTGTGCAACGGGAGAAGCCAACCCAATATGTCCCATGCGCTCGCGGCGCACGGAAGAGCGCGTTACTTCAACGCCGCATTTTTCACATGTGATGCCTTTGTATCGGGGGTTCTTGTACTTGCCGCAATAACATTGCCAATCGCGGGTCGGTCCAAAGATCGCTTCGCAGAACAAGCCATCCTTTTCAGGACGGAGGCGGCGATAGTTGATGGTTTCAGGTTTCAACACCTCGCCATAAGACCAGGACATAATCGTCTGGGGGGAGGCAAGGCTGATACGGAGTGCTGTTAATCCCTTGGTTTCCACTGGATCCTCTCCAAAAAATAAATTTCGTTTGAGTGACACGGATAGCGCATAGATAACGCGTACCAGAGACAAACAAATGCAAGCGCTCTGAGGTTTTTCCTCAAGCGCTTGCTGGTGTTTTCTCGTTTTTTACATCCAACGAAACAATTATATGGACTCAGCCCCCTAGAGTCAAGGTTAATCAGTGAAGAGAGGCTCACTTTAAGGTGGATTCAACGCCTCTTTCCCGTGCCAGAGCCTGATTCTGCCTATTTTGGCACTTCCCTCACCTGCAAATCGGAGAATCCCACCTCCATAGACGACTTCTCGCTGGGCTCAGCGGCAAGGTAGAACTTTCCCATTTTGAAGCGCTCATCCTGAAAAGACGTGGCAAGTACACCATTCAAGTAGATGCGAAAACTACTGCCATTGCAGATTACCCGCAGTCGGTTAAAGGCATCCATGCCGGAACGCAATGCCGTATGCCATGACCATGGCATGATCTTGTAAAAAAGCAACTCACCCTTTTCATCCTTGGCAACATAACCAAATGTGTATGATGCCTGCACAGAAATCATCAACCCATACCCACCTTCTGCCGTGTGACGGAAAAAGTACCCAGCGCGGATCCATTCCTTCTCACCTTCAAAAAATCGGATGGTGGCACTGACATCGAAGTTATCTAAAAAGCCAGAGCTTTTGAGCATGTAATATGAATTGACCTGCGGCAAGAATTTACCGCGCAATTCGGCAGGCGGACCTTTATGAAAGGTTAACTTGTCATCGTTGACCGTTTCCCAACCAGGCATGGTTTTCTGGCTAAAATCTGCGCCGAGGAGCAAGTCACCCATATCAGGTTCGGGTGTAAGGGTTTCCGACAGGCGAAAACTAGTGCCACAAAATTCACAAGTGGCAACATCCCCTTTAAGAGCTGCGGCAGATAAAGCCGCACCACAGTTGACACAGTTCATCGCTTTCATGGTGTCGGTGTAACCGTGGGTGTTTCAGTTGGAGTATCTGTTGGCACGATGATAATGACCTGAGTAGGTGTAGACGTTTCAGTTGGGAAGGGAGTCAGCGTCGGCGTGACAGAAGGTACGGTTGGAATGGGCAGGTTCAAATTGAGTCGGACGCGTTTCGTGATCTCCCCTCTATCGCCGATGAGGGTCAGTCGCAAGGTTACGATTCCATTGGGCAGGGTCGAAACATTCCATGTTGTGAGGGTTCCGCCTTCAATGGGATTGTTGCTCTCAGCAAGAGTCGTCCACGAACCAGGGTCTTCACTCAGACCGAACTCAAGACGCCATTGTTTGAAGCCGCCATCTGCTGTGGCAGTACCTTTCACCTCAACGGTTGGAGATGAGATCACTTGCCCATCAGAAAGACTGATCTCGATCTTGGGTTGTGGGTCACCTTCTTCGCATTTGCGATCTGGCACGATATCCAGGTCTTCGTCCAGACCATGATCAGAAAGCCATGCTTTTCCATCACCTGTTTCAAACCACTTAAGCGCCCAGGGGTCTTTGACATTCATCACTAATTTTTCATCAGTAGGACCATCACAAGCATCGGAGGCTTCATAGCCCGTCCAAACATCAAGCAACACGCGGCGCACAAGTCCTTGTTCCTTTGGCAGGGGCAATTGGTCGAATGCAAAGACTTCGCTGTATTCACCACCGCATTGGTTGGTAGGTTCTGTGCCACCCAAGCGACAAACCACTTTATCGACAATTCCAGATGGGCGTGAGAAGGGTGTCGGCAAGCCATTGGTGAGATAAGGCACTGCAAACTCCATGAACTGTGACCAGATCGGTGCGGCGCCGCTCAAACCGGAAGAACTGACCATGGGTGTGTAATCTGCATTACCCACCCAAACGCCGGTGACAAGATCAGGGTTGTAGCCCATCGTCCAGTTATCACGGATGTCATTGGTGGTACCGGTTTTTGCAGCCACCGGGAACGAAAGATTCAAAGCAGAGTTTCGACCAAATGTGTAACTACGCGCCTCGTTATCCGAAAGGATGGACGAGATGAGATAAGCATGCTCAGGACGAATAACCTGTTCGCCTTCGGGTGTCTGATATTCGTAAACCACTTTGCCATCAAAAGTAGTGACTTTGAGGATCGCCACTGGCGGGATCTTCTTGCCGTTGTTTGCAAAGACCGCGTAGGCACTGGTCATGTCAATGAGACTGACATCACCACCACCCAGTGTGAGCGACAAACCATAATCATCACGAGTGAACGAGGTAATACCAAGTCGCTTTGCCATGGCGATCATGCCATCTTCTTCAGGAGTGTTGGGGTCATCGTAAATGCCAACAAATTCAAGCGCTTTGACCGCAGGAATATTGAACGAATTCGCCAAGGCTAGGCGGACCGTGAGACCGCCATGGAACGTACCATCATAGTTGCGCGGCTCGTATGGTGGATTGGCTCCATCGGGGAATTGAGTTGGAACGTCCCATATCCAGGTTGCAGGAGTCCAACCCTTTTCAAAAGCAGCGAGATAGGTGATGGGCTTGATGGATGAACCAGGCTGGCGCGTGGGACTGATCGCCATGTTGATCTGACCTGAGATCGCCGCATTGTTGAAATCTGGCGAGCCGACCATGGCAAGGATCTGACCTGTGGAAGGTTGAATAGAGACCAGTGCGCCATTCTTTGTGTTGTTCTCCACCATTGAAGCGACTTGATTGGTCACCAATTGCTGCGCCTGATCTTGAAGGACAGGGTCAAGTGTGGTGTAGACGACGAAACCAGAGCGATAGATCGTCTGCGCGTCGTAGAGCTTTTCCAATTCTGAACGGACGAAGTTCACCCAATGCGGATAATTTGTTGCACCAAAAGAAGGTGCAACGAAGGGATAGTTTTTGATCTGGTTGGCAGCATCGGTGGCAGCAATTGGATCCACACACACGCGTTCTGTGCTGTTGCTGACTTCGATGCAGTTTTGTGTCTGGC
>JBEBCV010000233.1:0-2513 GCA_041157505.1 Chloroflexota bacterium
GAATGCGTTCATGTGCGTGTTCCTTCAATACGCCGTTTCAAATCAGACGCGCAAATTCAAGACCCTGCCGGTTACCAGCGTTGGTATGCTTGTGTATGCGTTTGGCGCAGGCAGTGTGGCGCTCATGACGGGCTTCACCGGGTTTTGGTTGAGTATGGTTATCCTAACACTCGGTGAATTGATTCTGATTCCAACCGCAAGCAAATATGTGGCGGACATTGCGCCCGAAGATCTGCGCGGTCGTTACATGAGTCTCTATTGGTTTGGTTGGGGCGTGTCGCGCACGCTTGCACCGCTCATCGGAGGATACCTCAACGACAATATCTCGCCGCGTTCGATTTGGATCGGAGGTCTGCTCTTCGGCTTGACCAGCACTCTTGGTCTGGTCCTACTCAACAGCCTGACCAACGCTCGAACAGCGCTTCAGACTCAACCCGAACTTGATACCAACCATCGAGCTTAACCATGAACCAGACTCTTGCCCTCATCTCTTACGTTGTGCGCGATTACGATGAAGCCATTGCGTTCTTTACAAACGTCATGCTGTTTGAATTGGTCGAAGATACACCGCAAGACAATAAACGTTGGGTCGTCGTCCGCCCGCGCGGTGGGACGGGTGCCTCTCTCCTGCTCGCCAAAGCGGATTCACCCGAGCAGGCTGCAGCGATTGGAAATCAAACCGGCGGACGCGTCTTTCTGTTTCTGCAAACCGACGATTTTCAACGAGATTATGAGCGCATGCGTTTTCATGGCGTAGAGATTATGGAAGAACCGCGTCACGAAGTATATGGAACTGTTGCTGTATTCAAAGATTTATATGGGAATAAATGGGATCTATTGCAACCCAAATAAGGAGACCACATGCCAAACCTCACGCCCGGACAAAAAGCCACCCGCACAAAAACGATCACCGATGAAATGATCCGCACCTTCGCCGAACTGAGCGATGACACAAATCCAGTCCACCTTGATGATGCTTATGCCGCCACCACTCGTTTTGGCAAACGTATTGCACACGGTATGCTCGCTGCCAGCCTAATCTCCGCCACACTCGCCAATGACCTGCCCGGACCTGGAACGGTGTACCTCAGCCAATCTCTACAATTCAAAGCGCCGGTCTACCCAGGTGATGCAGTGATCGCCATCATCGAAGTCAAATCGGTACGAGATGACAAGCCCATCGCCACACTGATTACAACCTGTGTAAATCAGGATAATGTCACCATCATTGAAGGTGAAGCCGTCGTATTATTTAGCAAATAACTCAAAATGAAAAACGTTTCCTCCCAGAAAAAACGATATCCATTAATTGGTTTGTTGTTCATCGCTTCCCTTGCCTGCCGCTCATTAGACCTAACCACCGCCCCAACAGCAACCTCCGTCCCACCGCCTACCCTCGACGAATTGACTTTTGAAGATGCTGATACAGAAGCCCGTTTCAAATCACTGAACGGCTGCATTGCAGGTATGACCGATGAGACATGGCGCACAACTTCCTACAAACTTATCGGCAATTTCTACGAGTCACGCTGGTGTACGGGGACCAGTGCGCTTGAAGATTGCCAGATCACAGAAAGTTCAATGCACAACCGCGATCAACATCAGGTTGGTTTAAACACGCTGTTTTATCCCGATCAACCTACAGTTGTTTTCGGGCTGGGCTTTCAATCACTCTGGGTGCCAAAGTCTACGGGTTGGGGCGCGGTATTTTATTTTAGCGAGGATGGGAAAACCATCGTTGGTGAAGGTTGGGGAGTCACATTCAATTATTATGACAGTCCATCAAATCCACCAACACAATCAGTGACAACTGGGGATTCATTCGCATATCGTGTCAACGAAACCGATCTTCAATTCAATTCCGATGAGTCATTGCGTGAAGACCTTGCCTTATATCTAGAATCTCCAGAAAGCATGCGAGACCGTGGAATTAAACAAAAGCAATTATTCCTGGCAGAAATTCAAGCGAAATTGAATAACCATGAGGTCACTGCCTGCAATTGGAGCGAATATAAAGGCGATGGCATTCCACCCACCTGCAATCCGCGCCCAATGACCGTGGAAGAAGAAACCGCAGAGTTACAAAAAGCAAACTTGTTCTTTGAAGAACAGGTTCGCCTGCTGCAAGAGAACTACCAAGACATGTACACAGCCTGGATGGCAGCATTTCCATTCACAGAATGCTGGGAATGATCCCAAGGGAAAAACCATATCCTTTTTTGGGAAGTTCACTCTTACTCGTACTTTTCCAACATCTTCCCTAGATTCTGCTTTACCCCCGCCCATTCGTTATCCAAAATTGAATAGAATACCGAATGCCGAATGCGCCCATTCGGCAGGATCATGTGATTGCGCAACACACCTTCCTTAACAGCGCCAATGCGTTCAATCGCAGCTTGCGAACGAAGATTAAGTGAATCCGTTTTGATCTGCACACGAATGGCATTGAGAGATTCAAACGCATGTGTCAACAAGAGATATTTACTTTCTGTGTTAACCGCTGTTCGCTGGAA
>JBEBCV010000234.1:0-16444 GCA_041157505.1 Chloroflexota bacterium
GATCTGGAGATCACAGTCACCAAAGAGATGGCAATTGCCCATATGATCGTCACCTTTAGAGGCTTATCAGCAGAAGGCAAAGAATTACGTTCCATGCAAAACCGCATGACTTGTGTGCTTAAGAATGCAAATGATGCGTGGAAGATCATTCACGAACATAGTTCATCACCATTGGAACAATGCACGCTAAAAGCCAAACTCAATAAAGATTAAGAAGCAAAACGCCTTCCAAAATCGGAAGGCGTTCTTTTATTCAGCTGCAACAACAAATGCCATTGCCTGACTTTCCGTATGGCTCAAACTTAGAGACCAGGTTTTTAGCCCAAGTTGTTTTGCCAACCTCTCCCCTTCTCCAGACAAAACCACATAGGGCGCTTTCTTCTCATCTGAGCGGACCTCGATCTCTTGCCAGCTCACATCCCCGATCCCTGTACCTAATGCTTTAGCAACTGCTTCCTTGGCTGCAAAGCGAGCTGCGAGAGAAGTGACACGTCCATTGCATTCATTCAACTCATATTCGGTGAATACGCGCTTCAAAAATCGCTCGCCGTGCCGTTCAATGGCATCAGCAACACGGCTTGTTTCTATTAGATCCACTCCAGTCCGAAGAATCATAAATCCTGAACTTTACATATAACGCTTCACGTCTACGGACCTGCTGTTGCGATCACCAGACGTTCCGGGTCAATATATTTTTGAGCAGTTTCAACCACATCGTCTCGCGTCACACGACGCACCAGTGTTTCATAACGCTGGTAATAATCCATACCAAGTTGATACCGATGGATATTCAAAATAGCGCTGACCATGCCGCCATTCGACTCAAGCGAAAGCGGCAAACGACCAACGTAATTCGCCTGACTATCAGCGAGTTCATCTTTCGTCACACCGTTCTTCACGAAACGTCGCAACTCAGCATCGATGAGATCTAACGCCTTCTTCAAATTCTTGGGGTTCACACCCGCTGCCACTTCCCAACTGCCCGGTCCAAAGCCGGAATGCAAACTCGAATAGGCATAATACGCCAAGCCAGATTTTTCGCGCACCACGTTACCAATACGTCCCATCATGCCGAATTGACCCAGCACCGAATTTCCAAGCGATGCTGCCATAAAATCGGGACTCTTGCGCGTGGGTCCAATCGTGCCAACAACCAAATCTGATTGGGATTTTCCGGGAATCAAATGATGCTTACGGACAGATTTCTTCAATGGCTTAAGCGGAGGAAGTGCAGGCGGCTCTTTCTGATTTGGAACTGACCAGTCGCCCAGAACCTTTGCCACAGCCTCAACCGCTTTCTTCGGCTGGATAGCGCCCACGATAGCAATGACCATGCCGCGAGGTCCGAAGTGGAAGCGATGGAAAGTTTCCAAATCTTTGCGCGAGATCGCCTGGATCGTTTCTACATATCCATCCGATGGTTTCCCGTAAGGATGATCGGCATATAGGAATTGTTCAAAGAGCAGGTCCGCCATATCAGAAGTATCTTGTGCGCGCAAAGCAAGTCCAGTGAGCATCTGTGTGCGCAGGCGTTCCATTTCATCTTTCGGGAAGGTCGGATTGCGCAATGATTCAGAGAGGAGCTTCATCAATAGCGGAAGGTCTTCGACCAATGCGCGCCCGCCAAAATTGGTGTTGTGAACGCCTGAGTCAAAGCCGAGACTCGCACCAACAGTTTCAAGCTCGTTATAAATAGAATCAAAGGTGCGGGTTTGAGTACCACGCATGAGCATACTGGAGACAAAATCTGCCAGACCAAGCTTTTCATCTGTTTCGAAAATGGCACCGGCGGGAAGATATCCGCCCATATTCACGGAGGGACTGTTGTAGTTGGAACGCGCCAAAATGGTGATGCCATTTGAAAGCGTGGTCTGATACACGTCTTCAGGGCTGGGCATGGATGATTTGGGTTGGGTAGTCATTATGCCGCCTTCCCTTTGGGAATGTAATTCCCCACCACACGCTTATTCGGTTGGAAATAGACCTGTGCCACACGTTGCACATCTTTCGGTGTGACTTTTGCAAGTTTATCGAGATATGTGGTGTACCAACTGTAATCAGAGAACATGGAGGTGTAGCCCATCCAAAAGGCTTGATGGGTAATATTCTCACTGCCGTAAGCAAAAACGGCGCGTGCTTGTTTGACGGCACGTTTGATCTCAGCTTCGGGAACAAGTTTGTCTTGAATTTTCTTGATCTCGTCATCCAAAGCAGACAGTGCATCTTCTGGCTTTTTATCGGGGCGATGAACCAAGGTGATGCGATACAGGAACGGGTCGATCGTGGATTCAGACCAACCAGAGATATCCACGACATGCCCTTTATCAACCAGTGCACGATAGAGACGGCAGGTTTTATAGGAAAGTCCGCTGGCGCCATTCAGCAAGCTTTCGAGGACTTGCAACGCGAAGTAATCAGGATGAGTGGCATTCGGGAAAGGATAGGCTACCTGCGTGAACGCCGTCTCACCAGGTCCTTCCACAGTTAGGCGAAGTTCGCCTTTGCGCTCGGGTTCTGGGCGAGCAAGGCGGGGAGGAATATTTCCTTTCGGAATCGACTCGAACAATTCCTTGATGCGCTTAAGCATGGTTTTGGTATCGAAATCACCAGCCAGCGAAAGGACAGCATTGTTTGGGACGTAATAAGTGCGGTAATGGTTATACAGGTCATCACGGCTGATGGTGCGCAAGTCTGCCATGTCTCCAATGATCTCGTGATGATAAGGATGAACTCGAAATGACGCATGTTGCACTGCCTCCCCCAGCAGGAACATGGGTTCGTTCTCAGAACCTTCACGTTCTGAGATGATGACCGTTCTTTCAGATGCGACCTCTTTGGCATCGAAGATGCTCCTGGTCATGCGGTCGGATTCGAGGCGCAGAGCAAGGTCGATTTTTGCGGCAGGCATGGTCTCGTAATACCGAGTGGAATCGCGGGAGGTGGATGCGTTCCATCGTCCGCCTTCACGGGAGATGGCTTTATCGAGAATGCCGCCGGGGAATTTCTTTGTCCCTTTGAACATCATGTGTTCCGTCCAATGGGAGATACCGGTTTTGCCGGTGGACTCATCGCGCGAGCCGACTTTGTACCAGATCCACGACGAGATAATTGGCGCCGTATGGATCTCTTTTAGCATGACCCTCATGCCGTTCTTAAGCTGGACCTGCGTGATGTTTTTATACATTTAACTCCAAAGTGTTTTCCATTCTATTTTGCATCCTCAGACGGCACACCGCAAGCATGTATTACTGACAGATCGGGTTTCCATCCATATTGACTGCAGTGGGTTCGAGCAAACAGTAAAGGGGCTTGATGACGTTTTGTAAGCCAACGAAGGGGTCGTTCAACTGAGTGTCTTTCAGTTTAATATCGACTGGGACGTTGAGGGTTACTGGCACTTGTTGGTCTACGGGGACGGTCAACGCAAGGTTAACAGGCAGAACAGTACCCGCCGGGAGGACGATGGTGGTATTCGCCTGTGAAATATTCAAGCCGCCTGTGTTGACGGTGACACGCGCATTCGTAATGGTGACATCCTGACTTAATACAACATTGGTTTGTTGGTTCAACTGCAAGTCGAATTTGACGGGAATGGATGTGTTGACTTCCACATTGGTTTGAATACTGGCACGCTCCATTTTCTCAAAGTTCGAATACAGCCCGGCGGGAAGATCCATAACCGAGGTGGTGGCATTCATGATTTTTGCCATGTCTAATTTTAGGCGGTACACACTTATAACAAGGATTATCAAGACAATCGTAAGCAGGATATTGATGGTAAGAGAGATAATGCTAGCTGTTGTCCATAATCTGGGCGCCCAAACGGAGTATCCACTACCAGAAGCAGCAACCAGTTTGGGGCTGGGATCTGAGGCGGGGTTGGGGGTGGAAGCAGGAACATCTATCGGTTTAGCTTCGGCGTTTTGGTGCGTTGCATCTCCCTTTTTGGGCAATGCCCCCAGCATTTCATTCTTTTGCGCCGTTTTTTTGGGTAGGGATGAAAGAGCGTCTTTTTTACCGTCTTCCAAATTGACCTCTTTGGCTTCTTTTATTTCTATGGTTTCTTTCGCTTCATCTTTGGTTTCTTTTTTGGGCAATCGCGAAAGTGGAATAAAACTCGCGATGAGTTTTCGAAATTTTTTTACAGGATCTTCTTTGATGGGTTCGTTGGTCATACTACCTCCTGTTCAATAGATTGACATAATCTTAGCATAATTGACAGAATCCATTACAAATTAATAAAGGAATGAGAATGGCTTGTAGGGGCAAGTGTTTTCAAATATAATGCGATAGTTTACGTCCAGATTTAGGAGAGAGAAAGTGACAAATCAATATTTCGTCGCCGTTATTGGCGCGGGACCTGCAGGACTTTTCGGAGCACGTGAGTTGGCGAACAACGGGGTGCATGTGGCGCTTTTTAATCGTGACATTAAGGCTGGCGGTCTGGCAGAATACGGTATTTACCTTGAAAAACATACAATGAAAGAAGGGCTGCGCAAGCAGTTCCGACAGGCGCTCGACCTGGCGAACATTGACTATTATGGCAATGTTTCCATTGGTGTTGGCGGCGATTTCACATTGGATGAAATTCGCGCGCTGGGTTTCGACGCGGTGCTGGTCTCTGCGGGTGCGCAGGGCACCAAATCTTTGGGTTTACCCGGCGAAACGTTGGAAGGCGTGTACCATGCCAAAGACCTTGTTTACCATTACAACAAGCTGCCGCCGTTCAGTCAGCGCAAGTTCCGCTTTGGCAAGCGCGCTGCCATCATTGGTGCAGGCAATGTGATGGTGGATATCGCTCGTTATCTCATCAATCACCAAGGTGTGGAAGAAGTGACCGCTGTTGTGCGCCGTGGTCCGGCTGAGGTGAACTTCACCAAGGAAGAAATGAAGCACCTTATCTCTTATCTTGATATGGATGAGTTTGAGAAAGAATTAGCGCGCGTCCGCCCGGCACTTGATGCGATCGGACAAGACTCGGAAATCGGTCGCCACAAGGTGCTGGATGCTCTCGCCAAGGCAGACCCCAAGGTCAAAGAGGCGAAGTTCCGCTTTGACTTCCTTGCCTCCCCCACTGCCATGATCGGTGAAAATGGTGAATTGACCAAACTCGAAGTGGAAGAAAATATCCTGACCGAACGCGACGGTAAGACCAGCGCCAAGGGCACAGGCAAAAAGCACACCCTTGATGTTGATACTGTCATTTTCGCCATTGGAGATCAGGTGGATGCGAACTTTGGGCTACCCACAGAATGGGGCGAGTTCGCCAAGAACAAAGAACCGAAATTCCCCGTGGAAGGCACTTCCTACGAATCCACGACCGAAGGAATTTTCGTCGGTGGTTGGTCTCGCAAGGCAAGCGAAGGGTTGGTCGGTTATGCCCGCCGAGACGGTACCAATGCTGCCAAAGCTGTGCTGCAATATTTGCAAACCAAACAGCCTAACAATGGCAGTCCTGAGACCGTGGCTGAAAAAGTAAAGTCGCTGCAAAAGCCGATCGTTTACAAGGAAGATATCAAACGGCTCGAAGTCGCCGAGACAGAAGAAGCCAAAAAGCGCGGGCTTGAGTGGTTCAAATACGGCAGCAACGAAGAAATGCTGCAGGCAATGGGTTTGATCGAAACCGCGTAAGAAATCAATCTCCGAGTTCTTCATGAACTCGGAGATTTTTTATGAAACTTTCAAGACCTGAATTTCGTGCCATGCAATCCCTGCCCCGCAAGTTGGGTCAGCGTTATTTTGAAATGCCCATCTTCAAACGTATGGGGCTCGATCTGAAGAACAAAGATGTACTTGAGATCGGCTGCGGTTCCGGTTATGGTGCGTACCTGCTTTCTTCACTCAACCCTAAAAGCTATATCGGGCTTGATGTAATGGAAGAGCAGGTCACACTCGCGCAAAAACAATACCCCCAATTTCAATTCATTATTCAAGGTGCAGAAGACCTGAGCCAATTCGCAGATGCCAGTAAAGATGTGGTCATTATCTTCGGGGTGCTGCACCACATCCCCGATTGGCGTAAAGCCATTGATGAGATCGTCCGCGTGCTCAAACCGGGCGGCAGTCTCTTCCTTGAAGAACCGCGTGGTGTGGATATCAAAGTCTTCGACGCATTCTTCCGCTGGGGACATCCCGACACCGACTTTGGACTCAACGCCCTCGACACGCATCTTTCTCAACGTGGGCTGGTCATCCAAACCAAACAGTGGACTCCGCTTTTGACGATGTACCACATCAAGAAATAAAAGAGAAAGTCACCTTGAAGGTGACTTTCTCTTTTTAGCATCCAGTTTTTTCGATCAACGTGATGTATCCCGTCGTTTCGTATAAATTTGGATATGGGTTCTCTTGCTGAAGATAATCTGCCAACAAAGGTTTTATTGGATAGTAGGTAAATTGATAGCAAGAATTCACTTCAACCTTTTCCCAAATATCCTTTTCCAAGCCAAAGACATAAAATTTCTCACCGTCTGTCGTTTCGACATTGTACTCGGTGCAATAATACTTATTGCATTTGACCGTGGTTTCGCGTTTTTCCAGCGCGGTAACTAGCACAGTCTTATCTCCGTTTTGATAGCTGTTAAAGGTCGAAATCGATAGCAACACACCGAAGAAGATGATCAGGATGCTAATAAATCCGACCACATAATCTCCGATCTTTCGTTTTTTGCGGCGGCGGGGTAGAAGCAAAAGCAACAAATTCCCAAACCCGAGGATGAAGAATATAACGATATAGATCAAACTGCCAGAAAAAGCTCCCAATGCCGACGCAGAATAGATAATGTCCATGCTTGAACTCCAATAAAGTTATTTGATGCACCCGCCTTTCGCCAACGCCATCACTTTTTCATCTGAATAGCCAAGAGATTCGCGCAGAATATCTTTTGTGTGCTGACCCATCAGAGGCGGCGGGAGGCGATATGAAACCGGTGTTCCTCCCATCTTAAGCGGCGAACCAACCAACGGCAACGCCCCAATGGTGGGATGTTCCATCTGTACCAGCATCTCACGTTCCTTTACATGCGGCATGGAAAAGACTTGGTCAAAATTGTTGATCGGTCCACAGGGGAATTGGTCGCCGATGAGGGCAAGCCATTCGCTCACCGTTTTCTGCATAAAGATTGGTTTGAGCAGCGGAATCAATAACTCGCGATTTTGTACCCGCGCTGAGTTGGTAGAAAACCGTTTATCGGCTGAAAGTTCAGGTTTGCCAATTACCTTACAAAACGCCTCAAACTGCTTATCGTTCCCCACTGCCACCACAAACCAACCGTCGCTGGCTTGAAAACTTTGATACGGCACAATGTTGGCATGGGCATTGCCGTAGCGTTTTGGGTTTTTCCCTGAAATCAGGAAATTGCTTGCGACATTCGCCAGCCAACCCAACTCAGAATCGAACAAAGCAATATCAATGTATTGACCTTCACCCGTAAACGTCCGCGCTTGCAATGCTGCCAAAATCGAAATAACCGCATTCTGTCCGGCAAACAGATCTGCCACTGCCACACCAACCTTCATTGGTTCGCCATCCGGTTCGCCGGTAACGCTCATAATTCCACCCATAGCTTGGATCATAAAATCATAACCAGGCATGTCTCGCAATGGACCTGTCTGCCCGAAGCCAGAGATCGAGCAATAGATCAAGCGTGGATTCAACTCATGCAGTGTCTCAAAGTCCAAGCCGAATTTCTTCAACGTCCCCGGACGAAAATTCTCCACCAGCACATCGCTTTGCATGGCAAGCTCACGCAAAATCTCCCGCCCTTCATCCGTCTTTAAATTCACCACCATGCTGCGCTTGTTACGGTTGACGCACAAATAATAGGCACTCTCCCCTTCCGCAAACGGTGGTCCCCAGCCGCGCGTCTCGTCGCCTTCGGGCGGCTCCACCTTGATGACCTCCGCACCCAAGTCACCAAGAACCATCGTACAATAAGGTCCAGCTAACACACGGCTGAGGTCGAGCACACGAATATTTTGTAAGGGCTGCATATCAACTCCTATGAAACGCGATCTGTATTTTAGCAAACCTCTTATCAATGCGGCGGGATCCCTGGGATTCGCACCAGACCCCCGCAATGGGATCTCGCTGAACTCGTTCGGCGCTTTCGTGACCAACCCGATCTCTCTCCGCCCGCGCCAGCCAACTTCACACCCAACTGTGGTCGAGTTTCCAGGCGGGTTTCTCATGCACACCGGGCTGCCCAACCCTGGCTTTAGCGCTGTACTCAAAAAATATTCCGCCAAATGGAATCGTTCCGACCTGCCCATCATCATCCACTTGATGGCGGATCGCCCCGAAGAAACTCAACGCATGGTACGCGAACTTGAGAACGTGGAAAATGTAATGGCGGTTCAACTTGGCTTTGCACCGTTGCTTGCCGATGACATTATCCTCCTGAATTTGGAAATGTGTCTTGGTGAAGTTCCACTCATCTTTGCGCTTCCCCATGAGCAAGTGCTTACTCTTGGACGTCCACTGATCGATGGCGGCGCAAGTGCCATTAGTATTGCCTCTCCGCGCGGAGCAATGTATGACAAAAATGGAAATCTCATCACTGGCAGAATGTATGGGCAAGCCTTGTTCCCGCGTGCATTGGATGTGGTCCGCTCGGCAGTGATGAGCGGGTTTCCGGTCATTGGGGCTGGCGGGGTATGGACGGAGATGGATGTCGAGTCCATGCTCCTGGCGGGGGCAATAGCTGTCGAAACAGATGCCCAGTTATGGGTCCCGAAAGAGGCGCCCACTCCCTAACCCTCCCCCTTTTTTCAAAATGGAGGAGGATCAAAAGGTAACAAAAAAGAGCCCCGTCTCACGACGAGGCTCTTTCATTAGGTTCAATTAATTACTTGCGGAATTAGAGAACCACTACATCCGCGGCCTGCAAACCTTTAGGGCCCTTCTCGATGGTAAATTCCACCTTCTGGCCTTCCTGCAGGTTCTTGAAGCCTTCACCGCGAATGGCGGAAAAGTGGACGAAGACGTCGGGACCGCCTTCTCGTTCGATGAAACCATAACCCTTGGTTCCATTGAACCACTTAACCGTGCCGATGATACGTTCAGCCATATTTGCCTCCTGAGCAAAAAGAAAAAAATTTGGGTGACGCAGTTGTGTTCATCGGGTGGTAAAAAAAATACGGCTCAAGGTCTTGCTTTGAGCCGTCGTCTTCTTCCTTCCGCAACGAAAACCTCTTGCATCCTTCAAGGCTTAATTTATCATTAAATTCCAAAGTTGGCAATTATTTTTGGGGCTCAAGAAGCATGACCGGAATACGGCGTGGAGCGGCTCTTTCCTTGTACTTATCGTACCCGGCATAGTGATCGACAGCCAACTGCCAGAACTTCTCCCGCTCCTCGCCTTCCGCCTCACGCGCGATGCAGAGCTGGTCCACCCCATTGAGTTGGACCTTACACTGAGGCGTTTTCAACAAGTTGAAATACCACTTTGGGTGTTGCTGCCTCCCAAAGTTGGAAGCGATTAAGGCGAGCGTATCTTCATGGGCAATGGCAATCAGAATGAGCTTGATCTCTTTGCCTGACTTTGCGCCATACGTTGTGACGTGGACGATATTCCACCCGGCGAGTTCAGAAAGTGTACTTTTGCCCTTCGTCAACTTGAGGAAAAAGGCATCGATGGCTTTGGTACGCGGTGCCAGGAATTCGGTAACGGGGCGGATCATCAACACACGATGAATGAGTTTTTGAATAAAGTTGGGACGTTTCATAAATTATTTTTCAAGCCAAATGGTTACAGGACCATCGTTATGGATCTCCACTTCCATGTGTGCGCCGAATTTCCCTGTTTGGGTAAGAACACCATGAGAGCGTAATAGTTCAACAAAGCGCTTCACCAATGGCTCGGCAACTTCAGGCAAGGCAGCATCTATGAAGGAAGGACGGCGTCCTTTGCTGGAATTTGCGTAAAGCGTGAATTGTGAAACGACAATAGCTTCCCCTTTGACATCCAACACGGAGAGATTGGTCTTGCCTTGTTCATCTTCGAAGATGCGCAAGTTGGCAGTCTTTTCGGCGAGAAATTGAACCTGCTCTTCTCCATCTCCATGACCAATACCCAAAAGGATAAGCAGACCTTTTCCGATCTGAGAAATGGTCTTCCCTTCGACTGTGACGTTTGCTTTAGAAACTCGTTGGATAAGGACGCGCATAAGGTTGGGAAATGTAGGGGCACGGAGACCGCACCCTGATATTCATTAATAGAAAGGGCGGGGAAACCCCGCCCCTACAAGTCTATTTAAGGCAGTTTCATCGCCTCACGCACTTCGCTCATCACTTCTTGCGCAATGGCACGGGCGCGTTTGCTGCCATCATTGAGGATCTCCTGCACTTCGGCAGGTTTGGAAGCAAAGTCGGCGCGTTTGGCGCGGAATGGCTCAAGATGCTTGTTGAGGTTGGCAGCGAAGCGCAGTTTGCAATCGACACATCCAATGCCGGCTTTGCGGCATTCGGTATTGATCATGTCCACTTCTTCTTGCGGAGAAAAGATCTTGTGCATGGTGAACACGTTGCAAACATCGGGATTGCCTGGGTCGGTCTTGCGTTGGCGAGCCGGGTCGGTGACCATTTCGCGGACGCGTTTGGTGGTCTCATCGGCAGTGAGAGCCAATTCAATGTGGTTATTGAGGCTCTTGCTCATCTTGTCCTTGCCGTCGATACCAACCACTTTTTTCACTTCCGTGTGCTTGACCTGCGGTTCGATCAGCGCTTTTGTTCCAAAGCGATAATTGAAGGATCGCACGGTCTCACGCGCAAATTCGATATGCGGTGCCTGGTCAATGCCGACGGGCACGATATCGGTCTTATAAAGAACGATGTCCGCGGTCATGAGCACAGGGTAGCCGAGCAAACCATAGTTGACATTTTCCGGCTGCTGGCGCACTTTTTCTTTGAAGGTCGGCAGGTCAGTCAGTTTACCGAGAGGTGTAACCATCGAAAGATAGGTATGAAGCTCCATCACTTCAGGAACATGCGACTGCACGAACAAGATCGAGTCTTCAGGGCGAATGCCCGCGGCGAGCCAATCAAGCGCCATTTCAAAGGTATTCTGGCGAAGTTCCTGTGTGGTCTCCACCGTGGTCAGTGCATGGACATCCACAATACAGTAGACACAGTCATAATCTGTTTGCAGATCCACATAATTTTGGATCGCGCCAAGGTAATTCCCCAAATGTTGGCGTCCCGTTGGGCGCGCTCCTGAAAATACTCGTCCTTTTTTTGCCATTCGTATGCCTCGTTGTTTGTAGGGGCGACCTGCCCAGTATGAGCAATTCGCCTTGCTAAACCCTGATGGGTCGCCCCTACATGTAATTTAATCTACCATCTTCGAAATACTACCCAGGATTTCTCCTGCTTCAGCGTGACGCTTGGTCTGCAATTTGGAGTAGACCAACTCCCCGTTCACGCTGACCTCGAACTTGCCTCCGTCGGAGGGAACAAGGGTGATGCCCTCGATGACGTGTTCATAATCCTTCAACAATTCCTGTGCCAGGCTCACGGCCCGGTTGGTGTAATGTCAAACCGCACAGTAGACGATCTCGATCTTTAACATGGTGACCTCGAAAGACCTGCCCTGTTCCACACGGACGATCTGCAACTTTTCAGACAGACATGCATCAAATGGGTAACAAGTCGGCGAAATTGTAAGAAAATTATAACATGCCGCTTCTGAAGGCTTGCCACACCCCAACAAGGGGACTATAATGCCGCAGTTGTATCCAAGGAATATTTAGCAAGGAGCAAGGAGAGAACGTATGCCTGTCTACACTTATCGATGCGAGAATTGCGGAGTGCAATTCGAACGCCAGCAATCCTTCACCGATGATCCATTGAAGACCTGCCCTGAGTGCCGCAAGAAGGCGCTGAAAAAGGTCATCACCCCCACCAAAGTGATCTTTAAGGGTTCGGGGTTTTATGCCACCGACCATAAGTCACCTTCTGGTGATTCCTCTTCTTCGAAGAAGAGCACTGATAGCTCCTCATCTGCTGAATAAGAAGAGTTTTGTAATTCATAATGTGAAGGTCACGCTCATGGCGTGACCTTCTTTTTTATCCTACTTTATTGCTTCCCAAACCGTATATCTCTCGTTGGAGAAGATCTCCTGCCACCCACCAACTTGAGCGATCTGTTCGTTCATTTTTTTATCGATGCGATAGGTGATGACGTACGCCGGGCTGGTCCCCATTTCTTTCAGCACAGCTGTCACACAACTCCAATCCTTTTCCTTCCGGCAGCCCTGAAACATGGACATGAGCCGGGTCTGCTCGTCATACTCACCCAACCATTCGCTTCCCCATTGAGATACCAACGGCTCACGCTGGAGGAGAAAAGGCAGCCACTCCGCTTCGTCTTGGATCAGCAATGAAAGGTACGTCCCATCCTTTAAAAAGATTTCGGATGCTTTTTCCTGAAGCTCGATAGCCGAGTTGCTCAAGAATGGAGTGAATCGCGAAATGGAAGCAAACCCATTCCACCAAAGAATGCCAAGCACTGGAAAAATAATGATTGACATCCAAACAGGCTGAGATATTTTGGCTTGTTTTGAAAGCCACTCATATAGTTGTGAAGTGAGAGACCAAACTCCGTAACCGGCGAGGAAAGACCCAAGCCAATATACGAAGCGGGCATTTTCGGGGAAAATCAAAACGACAAGAAGAAAGAAAAACACAAAGCGATATTGCTTATGAAACAGCAAATATATCCCACCAACCAAAACCATTACCACCATAAGCGGATTTGTCAAAACTGGTGTGAAATTGATCTGGAACAAACGGATGAGGCTGGCAAGGTTGAAGGACTCCACCATCAACTCGCTCCCGCCGTGAGAATTGAAGGCACCGAAGAAAACCTCCCATCCATAACGGGATGCCACAGGAATGATCCAGATACTTGCGACAACGAGTGCGGTCATGCCAGCCAGGAATGGGTCGAGGATAGTCTTCTTCCAATCACGAAATGAAAGCAAGGCGGTCACGATCCAAAAGAAGCAGAATAAGGCATAAGCAAGGTGACTCAGCGCCGCCAGCCCGAAAAACAGACCGGTTAATAAAACATTCCGTAGAGATCTCTCCTCAGGGTTTGGCGAGTAAAAATACAGGACCAAAATCGTAAAAATAAATGCAGGCGCACGCACAACACCGGAAGACCAAGTGTGCGCTATGAATAAATCCACTGAAGTTGCGGTCAAAATCGCAACCAACATGGAAAGAAAAGGCTGCTTGAAGAATTTCTGAGCGAGGAAAAAGGTCAGACCGACGGCAATGAGACTGAAAATCGGCGGGAGGAACTTGAGAAAGATGTAATACTTACCGGTCAATTTGATGAAGAGAGCTAGAAGATACAAACCAAAGGGTGGATATGCAAATGGAATGCCGCCCGGACCATAAAATGGAGACTCGCCGGGCAAAGCAAAGTTCGCATCTGCGATCTGTTTCGCCATTTGCGTGAACAAACCGGCGTAGCCCATTGGGAAGTCATGCCGGAAGGTGTTATAAAACAGTAAAGGGATGGAAACCAGAATTGCAATTAGAAAAGCAATCTCGGTAATCGACCACTGGGATGATTTTGCGGGTCTGCTCATTTAAATTCGTACAACCTCATCTTGCCCCTTTGCCCAATGAAACGCAGCCCCAATGTATCGAGATCTGCTTCTTCGTTATAGATAGGGGGAAAGATATCACCGCGATAATGACTGTTGGGTCCAAGCACAAGGAAGCGGATTCCCTGCTCTTTGCTAGCAGCAGCAAAGGATTCCCATGAATCATTCGGCAAAAGCGGGTAATCTTCTTCCATACCCCAGAACCAATCGACAGACCATTTATCGATACTACGACCATGATAAGGCATGGTATTTGGTGTGTAAAAATCATAGCGGTCGGAGAAGACTTCGGTGGCGGAAGTCATACCGTTGGAGAGCAATGTCTGTTCGATAACGGAAAGCACCTTCCGTTCAGCGACCGCAGCACGGATCAACCCAACATCATAGGATGCCCAGCTATAAAACGTTTGAAAACCGAACGCGATAAACACCACAGTCACAGCCCATTCGCCCCAGCGGATGGATGGAAAATGATTCTTCACGATCTCGATCAAGGTAGCAAGCAAAACTGCGACGGAGGGTAGAAAAACGCTCATCAGAATTACAGGAGAGCGAGCGCTATCGCTGAGCGAGATCGGGATGGCATACAAAAAAATAAAGATGAAGGCAAATAAAGAAAAGCGGGAGTAACGCCCTTTAGGTGAGATAAGGAAAGCAGGGATCGCTGCCCAGACATGGGAAACGAAATACAAGAAGAAAGGCTTATATAGGTTAAATGCGTTAGCTGGATCGCTGGTGATGGTCTCAAGAAGTGAAAAATCTTCGATATCTTCCGGTCCGGGGGTAAATGTCCAATCCACACCGTAGAAGAATTTGTAGAGGTTGAAGGCTTGGGCGGTTTCAAATGGACCATGACCCGATACAAGGTTGACGATTACCTGGATTCCTGCCACGCCGGCAAGAGCGCCTGCCACAAGCATCAAGGGGCGAAAGGGACGAATGCCTGTGATGAGAACATATCCGGCAAGGATGGCAACGATGGACACAGCAGCATGAGTCCGCCAGAGGAAGGAGAGACCCAAAGATACACCCACAAGGATAAGCTGCGAATCGGACAATTCCGTATGTTCTTTCGCCAGCCAGTTTTGGCTTAGCAAGAAAACAGCAAATGCTGTAAATGCAGCAGAGCCAATATCAGGGCTGAGCGTATTGGCGTTCTGAAAAACAAAAGGAGCGGCGATCGAAGAATAGAACGCGATCACCGTGGCGGGAATGGAATCAGTGTAGGCAACAAGCGTCGAAACAGAAGCAATGAAAAGTCCGGAAAGAAGCGCGTTCAATAAATATGAAAGCGGAAGCACATACGTGAACGGCATCTGTCCGATGAGGAAGGCGTATCCAAATGGGTAGAATCCGTTGTAAAGTGACTCAGGCTGGGAGAGCGTCATATTACGCCCGTAGTAGAGAATATTCCAGTAGTCGTTGCCAAGCGCGTGGAATTGGGTCAGCCAGCCAATGGCAAAGGTGAACCCTGTGCCAAAGACAAAGAACAACAAAAATAGTTTGGAGCGCGGACTGAGAATCTGTTTCATCAAACCGTTTTAAGTTTCTTTGATTTTCCAATCATCCAAACGACAACAACCAAAAGCGGAACCAAAGCAATGGCTGCACTGACGTATGCCATCATGTTATAGCCAAGCGAAGCAAAGATAAAGCCGCTTTCCAAACTTCCAAGTGCTGACGCGAGACCGACAAGCAGGTCATTAAAACCTTGTGTACGAGCTCGTTCGGCGGGAGAGAGTTGGTCAGCAAGCAAGGTTGAACCGCCCACAAAGCAGAAGTTCCAACCCAAGCCCAACAGGAATAATGCTACACCCAATGGAAGAACATCTGGAGAAATCGTTGCCGCAATGCAGGCGACGACAAGCGTAAACGAACCGATCAAGATGACGGTGCCACGCCCCCATTTATCTGCCAGCCGACCAGAGACGATGGAAAAGGCATACATACCAAAAGTATGCGACGCGATCACTGCAGAAATGTCGGTGAGTTCGTGGTTATGTCCGCGCATGTGCAGGGATGTGATGACCATGACCAAGACCATCACCATCTGACCCAGGACCATGCTAAGCATGGCAACCAGCGCCGCTGGCTGACGGAAAATTTCAAGCAAGCCTCGCACATGTTTATGCTTGATCAGCGTTTCTGGATATTTCTCTGCCACCTGTTTGCCGATCTCGCGCGGATCAGGACGCAGGCCGGTGAAGACGACAACCGCGCCAATTGCGAACAATACTGCAGCAATGAGATATGCACCAGCCAGTTCGTCAATACCCCATGAACCGACCAACCGACCCGCCGGACCCGCCACGAACGGACCGATGATCGAGCCGACCGTTCCGCCGATCACGACGTTCGAGATGGCTTGTCCGCGATGCTCAGGCTTGTTGACCTCTGCCGCAGCAAAGCGACCCAATTGCACTGCTGAATTTGCAATGCCCATCAAAACCATGCCGCCGAGGAATAAAGGGAACGAATGGATCGCAATAGAGTAAAAAGTTAGACCAGAGCCGATCACCCCTGTGCTGAGTCCTGTTGTAAGACCGTTGCGTCTGCCGACCGCATCGTAAACGTAGCCCCACATGAACGCGGAGAAAGCACCCGCCAATAAATAAACTGCCGTGGGCACACCCGCCCAGTTGGCATGTTGGCTTAATTCCTTACCAACAATGGAGTTCAACGTTGAGGCTGCGATAAAACCTGCAGAAGCCAATGATTGTTGTGCAAACAAAATCGTTGTGATCTTACGAGCAATGTTCTCAAGATTATCCACGTAGTATTTTCCTTTGGGCGAAAGTCGGTTCGGATTATACACTTTTGGACGATGGAT
>JBEBCV010000235.1:0-3543 GCA_041157505.1 Chloroflexota bacterium
TGGCGGCACAGTCCATTCGTAGCGGCTCGATCAAGAATGCTTTAGTGATCGGTTCTGAAACGCTTTCCCGTTTTGTGAATTGGAAAGACCGCAGCACTTGTATCCTTTTTGGTGATGGAGCCGGCGCTTTTGTTTTGCAGGCAAGTGATAAACCCGGCGGCGTTCTTTCGGCAGTGATGCACTCCGACGGTTCCGGTGCAGATTCGTTGACCTTGCTCGGCGGTGGTGCTCGTCACCCTGCTACTGAAACAACCGTTGCAGAGGGGAAGCATTATGTGCAGATGGATGGCAAAGCTGTTTTCCGTTTTGCAACCCGTGTAATGGGAACTGCCACCAAGGAAGCTCTCGAACTTGCCAATATGAAGCTCGAAGAGGTGGATTGGATCATTCCGCATCAGGCGAATTTCCGCATTATTGAGACAGCAGCAAAATATCTCAAACTGCCTTTGGATAAATTCATCATCAATGTGGACCGCTATGGCAATACATCTACAGCTTCCATTCCTATTGCCGCAGTGGAAGCCTTTGAAAAAGGAAAACTGAAGAGTGGCAATAAAGTGGTCTTTGTTGGGTTTGGTGCGGGGTTAACCTGGGGTGCTCTCGTCGCTGAATGGTCGGGGCCCATCCCTGCAAAGAAGCAAGTTCACCCCGAACAGTATCGGTTGTTTGCCCGCCTGCGCTCGTGGCTGCTCCGTGCCCTGCGCTTTATCGAAGGTCTTCTCTCCCGCCGTGAGCTCTAACCGCGTTTTTATTGAACTATGGTACGATTGAAGTGAATTTCAATCAAGGAGTGTACTATGTTAGGTTTACCGCGTGGCACAGAATGGATCGTCATTCTGCTCATTGTAATTCTCGTTTTCGGGCCCGGGCGTATCGGCAAGGTGGCAGGTGAGATCGGCAAAAGCATCAAATCCTTCCGCGAAGGGTTGAGCGGCGGCGAAGACGAAGCAGAAAAGAAATCCGACACCACAGAACAAAAGTAATTAAAAAAACAGACCGTGAAAACGGTCTGTTTTTTAATTTAGTAATGAAATTCTTTCACACCTTTATCCCGCATCAGCATTTGTACAAATTTATCGTGATTTTGTGGCGCACCAATCACCTTCCATGTACTGGTGATCGATTTTTCATTTTTCGTCTGATGATGGTCGAAAACTCGCAGTGATAATTCATTGAGAATTTCGGATAGCTTCTCAACCTTTTTGTGATCGCCAGCTCCTACGACGATCTCATAGTTTCTTGCTTCACGAATGCGGTCGATGCGAGCTTCCAGTTTTGGGAAAACCAACAAGACCAAAAGTGTAACGAATGTCGCGGCAATAACGAAGGTCAAATAACCTGCGCCAATGCCCATACCCAGCGATGCCGAAAGCCAGATCGTAGCGGCGGTGGTTAACCCTGCAATTCGCCCACCTTCACGAACGATCGCGCCAGCACCTAAAAAGCCGATACCAGTCACAATATTCGCAGCAATACGGGTTTGTGTATTCCCAAAGTCCATGTTTAGTGAAAAGATCGTGAACAACGTGGAACCGAGAGTGATAAGAATCAGTGTACGAAAGCCTGCTGCCTTGTCTTGATATTCTCGTTCGGCACCGATCACGCCCCCAACTAATATTGCCAACCCGATCTTGATAAGACTTTCATAAAAAAAACTATCCATACTCCAACCTCTTATGAATTTAATTGTTCGATCAGCGTTCCGACTTCTGTCGTTGGCTGTTTACACACAAAACCTTCGCACACGTATACTGTTGCCTTACCATTCATCTTCGGGCGATCATGCAACAGGGCAGGGGGATTATATTTTTCTGAAACTGACGAAGCTGCCACAACCATACCTGGACGGTATTCGGACCGAATCGCTTTGATCAAACGTTGGAAGTCTGGGTCTCCCGCTTCTCCCACCGCCGCTACTTGTTTCATTTTTCCTGTAGCAAGATTCGCCACTGTGAGCCATCTTCCAAACCCAAGTGGATATTGCATAACAAATTTTGTCACCAGTCCAAGTGCTTTCTCTGCAATGTCTCGGTATTTGCCATCATCGGTGTATGCCGCTAATTTTAACAGAGCTTCGCAAGCCAGCGCATTTCCAGAGGGAGTGGCATTGTCTTGCACATCCTTGGGGCGGAAGAGCAGGTTTTCTCCGTCGTTGGGAGTATCGAAAAAACCGCCATTCGGATCACTAAATTTCTCGATCATTTCATCAGCAAGTTCTTTGGCAGCCGCGAACCATTGTGCGTTGAAGTCTGTTTGATATAGTTCCAACAGTCCGAGAATCAAAGCTGCATAATCTTCAAGGAATACTTCGTGGGGAGTTTTGCCATCTCGCCAGGATCGGCGAAGTTTTCCATCTGGTCGGAGGTTGGTAATCAAAAATTGAGCGTTGCGCGTAGCCAAATTGAGATAGTTGCTGGCCTGTTGGCTGACATCTGCGAGGACTCGGGCAGATTCAGCGATTGCGGCAAGCATTAGACCGTTCCATGAGGTTAGGACTTTGTCATCTGTCCCAGGGCGGATGCGATTGGCACGGGCGGCATAGAGTTTGGAGTGAGATAAAGCTAATTTTGTTGGAACAGTTTCCGGGTCCAGTTTGAAGCGGGCGGCGAGGGAGGTATCATCCAATGCGCGCTGGGGGACTGTCTTGCCTTCCCAATTTCCTTTGGCAGTCACTCCGTATGCCGCTTCAAAAAAATCTGATTCCTCTTTCAATACTTCGCGGATTTCATCCAGTGTCCAAACGTAGAACTTTCCTTCTTCGCCTTCTGAATCAGCATCGAGCGAAGAATAAAAACCGCCTTGGGGATGAGTCATTTCTTTTTCTATGAACGCAAGCGTTTCTTCGACGATGCGTTTGTAGAACGGGTCATGAGTGACCTGCCACGCATGCAAATACGCACGGACAAGTTGGGCATTGTCGTAAAGCATTTTTTCAAAATGCGGCACTCGCCAGTGATCGTCTGTGCTATAGCGGGAGAAGCCGCCGCCAACGACATCATACATACCGCCGCGCGCCATCACTTTGAGACAGTGTTCGATAAGTTTCAAGTATTCAGTTTGTTTGTTTGAAACAGAATAATGAAGGAGGAATTCAAGCGCCATGGGTTGTGGAAATTTTGGCGCATCACCCCAACCACCTGTACCCCAGTAATATGCGCCTTGCATAGCTTTGGCAATTGATTCCAGATGATCGGGAGTTAATGATTCTTCATTAGTTGATCGAAGTTTGGTGTCTAAATGCTCAAAGACTTTATTGCTGGTTTTCTCAACCTCTGTGCGGTCATTTGCCCAGGCATTTGAGAGCCCAGCCAATACTTCTTTGAAGGAAGGCATGTTGTACCGCCTTACTGGTGGGAAGTAGGTGCCGGCATAGAACGGTTTGAGATCTGGTGTGAGGAACACAGACATCGGCCATCCGCCTGAACCGGTCATGGCGATGGTGGCTTGCATATAGATATTATCGAGGTCAGGACGTTCTTCACGGTCTACTTTGATGTTGACGAAATGTTCGTTCATGAAAGCGGCAGTTTCAGGGTCTTCAAA
>JBEBCV010000236.1:0-8477 GCA_041157505.1 Chloroflexota bacterium
TTGTCATACTTGACACAACACGCCCGAAGAAAAATCTGCTTTCACCGTTCATCAAATTCCACATGCATGTCATCATTCCAATGGTCGGCGGGATGCTTTCTGGCATGCGAGATGCTTATGAGTACCTGCCTGATACGACTGAAAACTTCCTGACCGCTGAGGAACTGTCCGTTCGCATGGTGGCAGTTGGATTCAGAAGAGTTAATTTCAAACGGTTGATGTTCGGTACGATCGCCATTCACTGGGGGGAGAAATAATGTCCAAGATCAAACAACCAAATTCACGTCATTGCTTTATTTGTGGTGTGGAAAACCCGGTGGGGTTGCATTTGCACTTTTACGAAACCGAACCCGGTATGATCGAAACCGCGTACACAGCACCTGATCATTTTGAAGGCTTCCCCGGTGTGTTGCATGGCGGCATTGTCGCCGCGATCATAGACGAAGTCTCCGGGCGGGCTTACATGGGCAGCGACCCGGCAAATCCGCGCTTTATGTTTACGGGGAAGTTGGAGATCAAATATCGTAAGAACGTGCCGATTGGCAAGCCGTTGAAGATCGTCGGTAAAGTGATCGAGAACAAAGGACGAATTGCCAAAGCTTGGGGTGGCATCTATGACGCAGAGACCAACGAACTGCTTGCCGAAGGCACCGGCATGCACATCAATGTGCCAACTGACCAGTTCGACATGAACAAGCTCGAAGAATTAGGCTGGAAGATTTACCCAGACTAAACGACCATGGACGATAGACCATTCGGTGGACATTTCCTATTGTCCATCTTTCGTGGTTTATCGTCCTTATTTTGCCTGTTACTTTTTTCAACCTCCTGCAACATATCTATGTGCGCACTAATCACAGGAGGTATATGACCACCCTAATGAACATGGAAATCAAAGAACTAGACGAAGAAGACCTAGCGCGAAAAGCCATCACAAATGCTGATGCGTTCGCAGAACTTTACCGTCAACATGTGACGCGGGTCTACCGCTATCACATGGCACACATCGGCAATGTGAAAGATGCTGAAGACTTAACCTCACAAACCTTCATGGCGGCAATGGAAGGCATCCGCTCGTTTCGGGGCGAAGGATCGTTTGCAGCGTGGGTGATGGGAATCGCCTCAAAGAAACGTCTCATGTACTTTCGCGGGAACAAGCACGAGGTCCCGTTAGAAGCGGCGGAGCATTATCCCAACCCAAGTCTACCAACCGATAAAGCAGCCATGCAACGCATACGGTTGCAGTCCATTTCTCATGCACTCAAGCAAATTTCAAGCGAACGGTCAGAGGCAATTGTGCTGGTTTACTTCGGCGGCTTGAGCTATGCAGAGGCAGCACGTGTGATGAAGAAAAATGAAGCGTCTGTAAAAATGCTCGTTTCACGCGGGTTGCAAGACTTGCGCGAACGAACCTCCCTCAGAATGGAGGTGGAAGAATGAACGAATTCGATAAAAATAAAAAACTTGAAACTTTATTGGAAGATACTGCCGATCAAGTGCAGCCAAATTTGGTGTTCAAAGCAGAACTGGAAGAAAAGCTTCGTAAAGCTCACAAACCACGGGCAACTTTGACATTTCTACACTTCAACAATCTTGCATCCGTTCTGGCAGGTACGGCGGTTCTTGGCGCTTTAGTGTTTTTCACCATTTGGATCTTTCAATCGCTTGAACCGCAAAACAACTTCGGAAATGATAATTTCTCCTGCCCGGTTACGCTGCCGAATGGAAGTCTGCCTCCAGGAGAAACGGCGGAAGATCCTTATTCCTTCGGTAATGGCGAATTATGGACGACCTTGTGGCCGGAAGGCAAGGTTGTGATGCAAAAAGATAATATCGAGCCTGATGGGGCATTTGCAATGAAGTGGCTCATTTACCGTGACGTGACCGGTGAACTGACGATTGAAGGTCGCCGCCTCGATGCTGAAGCTGAGCCGTTACGCGCTTTCATCAGCGATGGCTATGGCGACAACGGGTTACAGATCCTCGCACTGATCTTCCCTACCACCGGCTGCTGGGAAGTGACCGCTAATGTGGGTGAATCTTCGCTGACCTTTGTTACTGAAGTGATTTACGACGATGCCCAAAACATGGAAGCCGAGCCCACTGCTGGTGTGATCATCGACCCGAACGCCACATCGACTGGTGAAACGACTGGTGGGTACGACTTCCGCGGCGGGAAGTTATTCCTGACGGCTCCATTGCCAGAGTCGCCTGCATCTGCAAATATTTATACATACATTGATGACCAACCTGCGACGATAGAAGAAGCGCAAGCACTTGCAAATCAATTCGGTGTGCAAGGTGGGGTTTATACAACTACATTCCCTCAGTCTCCGGATAAAACGGGTTACGTGATCTCCGATGGCAAGCAGATGCTCACGGTATACACCAAGAACTATTTCGTATACACGCCTGATATTCTGGTGACAGACCGCGGCTATTATGGTGTAAACAATGACAATGCTGAGGCTATCATCTCTGATTTCTTGAGACAGAAAGGGTTGACCTTCCCGTTCAGCATCAGTAAATCTCCAGCAGAGGGTAGTTATCACTTCACTCAGCTTTCGCCAGATGGCTTCCCTATGCAATATGATATCTACACCATTCAAAGTTCGAACGCCACACTTGATAAAAATGGTGAGGTTGCATATCTTACTGCCAATATGCCAAGTTATGTGCAAGAATCTCTTGGGAGCTACGGCATCATCACTGCTGAAGATGCTCTAAATGCAATCCTGGACCCAAACACGACCATAGGCATGACCGAAAGCGGCTCAGGAGGTGGTGAGGGTGCTATTCCACAACAATGGCATCGAGAATATCCAGACAACGAAACGGTTTCGATCTCTGGCACCATTACGAAATATGATTCCGCCATATCCGGCCAACCGCCATTGATCTTTGTAGGCAGTTTCGCCACTGTTGGAAACACCAGCGAGTTACAGACTCTCAATAACTTTGCCTTTGTTCAAGTTACGGGTCAATTTGTAGTGGATAACGGGATTCGTAAATTTAATGTGGAAACTACCAATACGAATGCCATTCAGGGATATGTCTCTGGCACATTGCGTCAGGAAGGCGACCAGATCATCATTACCAGTGACGATGGGCTTAGTGAATACATCCTGCTCAACCCGCCAACAGACTTGCCATTGAATACAACCATTGGAGAGTCTTATCTTGGAATTTCCGGCACACTGGTTGATAACACATTGGATTGGTCCAATATTCAATACATCGAAGACGCCAGTTTGATGGGTGGCGGTGGAGGCGGCGGTGGTTTAGGACTCTATCCGCTCAACCTAAGCGGCACGCCTGCCGTTTTCCCAACCCCAATTCCAGCAGAGGAGCAATACACTGCAGCAGAAGTCGCCAGCTTCTTAAGTTATATCGTAGAAGAAGGCGACACACTTGAAAGTATCGCCGCGAAATTCAATGTCTCTGTTGAAGACCTGATGCGTGTAAATTACATTTCAGACATGAATGTTATTGAAAAAGATTGGATGATCAAGATCCCAGGCGTACCTGGTCCAACCCAACTCGCAGGCGAAGAAGGCATCGTCACCGTTTCCAAATTCGAGAAACCAGATGGCAAAGTACGGTATCAATATGTCTTCTTGAGTTCCCAATCTTACAATGGCATCTATTACGAACTTCAAGGAGAAGACCTTGAACCGCTACAAGATCTGAATAATCGCCCTGTCAAGATCTGGGGTGACATCAGATACTCAGAGACAGGAACCGTTTACCTGGACGTTAAACAGTATGAAGAGGTCTATCCGGGTTTGCAATTCCAGATTTTGCAAGGTAAAGAGACATTAACCCAAATGAATGGAAAATCCGTTGCTCTCTTCACAACCAATGGCAATACCTATGTGATGCTCTCTGAAGTAGGCGCATATCAAGATATCAGTTACAAGGGCGACTTTCCTGATGAGATCAACATTGAAGCGTTGATCATTCCAGGTGAGACCTACGAAGGAATGCCAGCCTTGAGATTGTTCAGCATGGCACCAACAAAAGACCCAAATACAGGGCAGCCCATTGAATTAAAGCCGTTTGCTGGAACAGTTCAATCTTCGCCAGATCCGTTCGGGAATTCCGATACATACGTCCAACCAGACTTCATCGTTGATAGCATCCAACTCGAATATTATGTTCCAGATCCAAAGATGCTTTACGACGTCCCGACAACAGACACGCAATACATTCAACCGGTCTGGCACTTTAGCGGGCATTACACAAATGGCACCATTGCAGATATTCTTGTGCAAGCGCTCAAACAAGAATATCTACGTCCTTTCGGATCACCATAATCCCTAGCGAAATACACAAAAAGTCCACCGTCGCTGACAGTGGACTTTTTTGTGTATATTGTGTAATACTTGGCAAATGGATCAACTCCTCCTAATCCTCACGTATATCGCTGTTATCGCTTCCTCCATTTCTGGAGCGCTCGGCGCCCGCAAATATCAAATGGATATCGTTGGCGCAGTCACCATCGCGTATGTCAACGCGTTTGGGGGCGGTACTGTCCGCGACCTGTTGCTGGGTCGCACCCCCATTTTTTGGATCGCCGACCCCGCTTTAACCGTCACAACTTTCATCGTTGCCATCTTCTCCTTCTATCGGCTCGACCGCATCTCAAAACTCCTCCTCACCACAGCCGATGCCATTGGTCTTGGCATCTTCAGCATCCTCGGTGCAACCTACACACTGCAACTCGACCTTTCCCCCATCGTTGCCATTCATATGGGCGTCGTCACCGGAATTTTTGGCGGCGTGCTGCGTGACGTATTGAGCAACCGCATACCAAAAGTTTTTGGTCAAAGTACCGAACTCTACGCCACTTGTTCTTTTGCCGGCACAACCCTCTTCATCATTCTTTATGTTCTCCAAGTCAACACCTTGATTGCATCACTGATCGGTGCACTTACCATCTTCACCATGCGTCTGCTGGCAGTCCGATTTAAAATGACCCTCCCCTCTCCATAAAGATATATAATCAAAGCCTACGGAGGCACGCACATGATCTCAACCTATCACAGACCCCAGACACTCGATGAAGCCCTGACCCTTCTCACTCAACCGAACACCATCCCTCTTGGAGGCGGCACGCTTCTTTCCAAGGCGACAGCGGATTCTGTTGCCGTCGTCGATCTCCAACGCCTCGGGCTGGATTCGCTGCGTGTCAGCGGCAACGAACTGCAAATTGGCGCTACCAGCACATTACAATCCCTGCTCGAGAATGAAAATTGTCCAGCCGCGCTCAAGACCGCTCTCAAACTTGAGGCGCCTCTCAATATCCGCAATACCGCCACGATCGCGGGAACTCTCGTCGCCAGTGATGGACGATCCCCGTTTGCCACGATGCTCCTTGTCATGGATGCGAAAATTGAATTGGTCGTAAATCGCGAAACGAAAATCATCAATTGCGGTGAATTCCTCCTTACCCGCCCCAGCGGACTCATCACCTCCATCACCATTCCGCTCAACACAAAGAGCGGCTTTGAATTCGTCTCCAAGACGCCAGCCGATAAACCCATCGTTGGTGCCGCAGTCGTGCAGTGGAACTCAGGGCGTACCCGCCTTGTCCTATGCGGTTATAGCAACACCCCTTTGCTCGCGATGGATGGAACCGAAGCCGATGGCATCCAGGAAGCGGCGAAAAATGCCTATCACGAAGCCAACGATGAATGGGCATCTGCCGAATACCGCATGGATGTTGCTGCTGTACTGGCAAAACGCGCTTTGGAAAGTCTTTAAGAGACTGGCAAAGATCACCGCTCATTGATGCAAGTACGATATCCCTTAGAAAGTAGATGTCAGGCAAAGAAACCTGAACTGTAAATTTAGCCATGCCCTCAAAAGATAAAGTAAAAGCCTTCGAGGAAATTGCGCGCATTTTTGAAATCTCGAACGAAAGCGCAAAATATTTTCTCAACCATGTTCAAAAAAGTTTCAAGGTGGAACGCCCACCCCACAAACTCATTCTTGAATTCGTAGAAAAACAGAAATATGAATTCAAGCCCACCCCATATGATGTTGCTTTGGCAATGAAGGAAAGCGGTGCCTGGGATTTCGACCTTGGCTCTCCACCTCCTGCAGTAGAAGATGAGGAAGACATCTACATGTAAGCATTCTCGCTCTCATTGGGTTGATCCCTTTGAGAGCGTTCCATAATGAGGTGACCATGAAAGCTGCTGTATTCCATGAATGTGGTGATGCATCCAAGATCCAAATCGCCGATGTCCCCATGCCCGAAATCAAAAGGGGACAAGTCCTGATCGAAGTCCATGCCAGCGCGTTCAATCATTTGGAGTTATGGTCGCTGCATGGACCAGATGATGGCAGTTATCAATTCCCCATGTGGACTGGCTCCGATATTTCAGGCGTCATCGCGCAAGTTGCACCGGATGTTAAAGATTGGCAGGTTGGTGACGCAGTTGTAGTCAACCCGTCGCTATCCTGCGAAAAATGCGAACATTGTTTACGTGGCGATGTTACTCTCTGCGATGACTATGACATCCTCGGCTCGAATGGGCACGGCGGGAATGCAGAGTACATCGCCGCAAATGCCAACAAATTGATGAAACTCCCGCAAGGGTTCGACTTTATCACAGCCGCAGCTGCGCCATTGGCATATCAAACTGCGTGGCGGGCATTGGTCACACGTGCGAAAGTCCAAAAGGGAGAAACCATTCTGGTACTGGGAGCAAGCGGCGGCGTGGCAGTAGCAGCGATTCAGATCAGCAAAATGCTAGGGGCACGAGTCATTGCCATCACCAGCTCGGCAGAAAAAATGAAGAAAGCCCGACAGGCAGGGGCTGAATTAGCCATTAATCGCAATGATGGCAAGCCATTTGAAGAAGCGCTCAACTTTACCAATGGGCGCGGTATGGATGTTGTCGTTGAAAATGTCGGCGCATTAACGTGGAGTGACAGCCAAAAGGTCTTACGCAAAGGCGGGCGGATTGTCACCTATGGGCGCACAACCGGGCGCGAAGCCACCACCAATCTCTCCCTCCTCTTTTGGAATGAACAAACTCATATCGGCTCGACCATGGGCAGCCTGCAAGATTTTCGAGACATGATGGAAAGTGTGTTCAGCGGCAAGTTAACGCCCATCGTAGATTCGGTCTATCCCCTTGAACAGGCACGCAAAGCATATGAATATTATGAGCGCGGTGAACAGTTTGGAAAGATCGTATTAAAGGTCAAATAAATCAACTGTCCCCAAAAGAGGTCAACATGGCTGATAGAGAATCTACGCAGGTATACATAACCTATTCTCGAAAAGACAAAGAGTTTGCGCAAAGGCTCGTGGAAAGTCTGAAACGCTCCGATATTACTGTCTGGATAGATTATGAACAACTCGTTTCGACCGAAAATTGGATGACTGGGATCGAGCAGGGGATCCAAAACTCAGAAGCGTATATTTTCATCTTAAGCCCTGATTCTCTTAAATCCACAGCTGCAAATCAGGAGTTGAAATTAGCCACAAATGCCAACAAACGTGTCATTCCAATCGTAGCCCGCGATGTTGATTACAAAGAAGTTCCAATTGAGCTATCAAGTTTGAATTGGATATTTATGAGATCACAGGATGATTTCGAATCCAGCTACTCAAAAATAGTCGAAGCAATTTATACAGACCTGGAATGGGTCAAAGAACATAAACGCTTGCAGATCCTTGCATTGGATTGGGAAAAGAATGGCAAAGATTCAAGCTACCTCCTGCGCGGACATAACTATCAGAATGCCATGCAAGCAGTGACGGTAAACAATAGGAAAGAGCCTTACCTCACATCAATTCAACAGGAATTCCTGCTTGCAAGCCAGCAATCCAGAGGGCTATTTGACCGATTTGATTTTCGCAGCGCCAACCAAACCTCCAAAGCGCAATCGAATGCAGCGCCCATCGAACAACAAGCTGGCACACAAGATGCTGAAGATATTCAACCTATTGAAGTCGGCAAACTCTTCAGCGTCAGCACCGACCAGTCCAGCGGCGCAGATCAATTGAACTATGCCCGCTTTGCCGATGCCTTTGTGACCCTCATTAAAAATCCAGAAGCCAAAACGCCCATCACTATTGGGATCTACGGTCAATGGGGTTCTGGTAAATCCTTTTTGATGAAAAAGATCAAAGAGGCATTAAGCAATGATCCCAATGCAAATCTGTCCTGGTTCGGAAATTTAATCACATCCATACGCCGCCTGTTCACCCCAAAAACCGAACAAGTGGATACGGTCATCATCGAATTCAATGCCTGGGTTTATTCGGGCAGCGAACATCTTTGGGCTAGCCTCGTCACGCATCTATATCGTGAAGTCGAAAAGTACATTGGCATTCGCACCCATTTCTACAGGTTGTGGAAGGCAATTCGAAGGTTATTCCCGAAAGCGGTTGGAGTGTTCTTGTTTTATGCGATTCCCGCTCTGATCATTAGCCTTCTTACTGATTTCGCAAATAT
>JBEBCV010000237.1:0-3222 GCA_041157505.1 Chloroflexota bacterium
CTTATCCATGGACCCGGCAGCACGTGCCATACCGTTGACGGTTTCGCCAATGGTTCCATCTCCGCCGGCAGCAATGATGGGAGAAAAGCCTTCGCGTGCGGCTTGCTCTGCGAGACCGATCACTGCACCTTTCTTTTCAGAGATGGCTACTTCAAAATCCACCCCTGCAGATTTAAGTGCCGCCTCAGCTTCGGGCCAGCGAGCTTTTGAATTCCAGCGGTTCGAATACGGGTTGAGAATAACTTTTGCGGTCATCGACCCTCCACTAAGTGATCTGTATCTATTGTACCTGATGTCCATTCCTTGAATTGCGACAGAACAACTCCTGAAAAGATCAATACTGCACCTATGATCTGCACAGGTAAAAGCCTTTCATCCAAAAGTAACCAGCCAGCAAGAACAGCAAATACAGATTCGAGGCTGAGAAGAAGAGCAGCATCCGCGGGCGGAGTGTGGCGCTGTGCCCAAACTTGCAAGGTGTAGCAAAGCCCGAGCGAGAGGAATGCTGTATATCCAATGGCAAACAAAAAGTTTGAGTCAAATACAGGCATGGGTTCGATGAAAATTCCAATGCTTAGGTTTAGCAGCCCGCAAAATATCAACTGCCCCACGGAAAAAGACATCGGTTCAAAATTGTGAGCATACTTCCCGAGGATAATGACATGGAACGCCCAAAATAAAGCACCAACCACTTCTAGTAGATCACCAAAATGGATCTTGAACGTTCCCCCAGTAGAAAGGAGGAATGCACCGATCATCGCCAGGATGATGGCAACAATGAATAACCAATGTGGCTTTTCCTTCCAAAATAGAAAAAGGAACATTGGGATAAGTACTACATAGAGGCTGGTGATAAAGCCTGCATTTCCCGCCGTGGTATACACCAACCCAGCTTGTTGAAATGCACTTCCTAAAAATAGGAACACACCGGCAATTCCCATCCATTTGTATTGATCAGAGGGGATGTAATTCGGGCTGGGCATATTCGTGATGCGATTGATCGTCCGCAAAGAGCGCAACGCAAAAGGAAGAACAGCCACTCCTGCGAGGACATAACGAAGTCCGTTAAAGATGTAGACGCTACCAACTTGCCCCGCAACACGTTGAGCAACGAAAGCGGAGCCCCAAATAATGGAGATGAGGAAGAGGGTGATATCAGCTTTTAGACGCATGTATGAGATTCCGGTTATTGGGATTTATGTTTCATGATTATGACTGCAATTAGATTTTACTGTATTCAGTACACCTACTTGAGATACCCACCCACAAAGAATGCGGGGTAAAATTGCCGCCATTAATATGACGTATTCCATCAAATATCCCCGTAAAGCATTTATTCGAGGTACGTTCCGTTTCATCATTCGCACGTTTTTCCCACTTCTGACACAAACAAAGATCACCGGAATGAAGAACTTTCCCAAGGATGGACCATTGATCCTGGTTGGCAACCATACTGGCGCCATGGAAGTTGTTCTTATGGGTTTGTATTCTCCGAAACTTGTAGAGTTCATGGGCGCAATGGAAATGCCCTGGAACGGTTGGATGGGAAAAATGATCGACTTATATGGGTTGATCCCTGTCCATCGCGGATATACAAGCAATGCAAGCATGAAAATGGGCGTTGATGTTTTGCGACAGAATGGGGTTTTGGGAATTTTCCCCGAAGGTGGGTTTTGGGAGCCTGGAAAGCAAAAAGCTCAAACTGGGGTGGCATGGCTAAGCCAGTTAACACAAGCACCCGTCCTGCCGATTGGGTTTGGTGATACTCGCGGCAAGATGGCAGAGATATTCCGTCTGAAACGCCCGTCCTTTGAAATGAATGTGGGCGAAGTGATCCCACCGGTAAAATTTGGAAAATCGACACATAAGAAAGAAGAGTTGCAGCAAGCGGCAGACCGAATCATGGATGCCATTTGGGCTTTGGTACCAGAAGAAGAGCGCAATCGAAAAGAAAGCCAGCCTGAAAACGAATTATTTACCTTCGATGTTTCCATCTTCGATAAGAACGGCACACTTATCCCAATTCCCTCTGAGTTGCAATTAACGGATGGATCGTGGATCAGTCGCTTCGCCCACCGCCCGAACCTGATCGATTCGATCCGGGACTATATCTTTATCCCTGTACAGGTGTTAAAAGAATTAGATCGTAAGCCCTCTGCAGAAGAGATTTATCAGGCTGCCCATTCCATGCTCGAATATGTAGAGCGTGATAACCCGCAATACTTTAATTACCGTTATGGATACAAGGACGGCGAAGCCTTTCATCAGAGCTTCCGTCAACTGCGCGAGTTGATGCGGTGGACGATGGAGAATCAATATCAGGTGGAAGCAGAGGCTAGATACGAGTATACAGAACCAAGTACGGGCGAGAGGCGCGTGCATCACGTCCCGCAAGAAGTGGATCAGTGGTAAGTATCTGACCGCAATCGATCATCAAGCTTTAACATCCCCAAATTAGGAAGTGACAATGAGCGCCAGACCCGAAGGTTTATCCACACGCTTCAAAATGTTATTCAGCACCGGCGACCTAAGCACGAGCATTCCGCTGGCGATCTTGATGTTCTTTCAACTGTACTTTCTCACCGATGTGGCACGCTTGCGCCCTGATTATGCTGGTTGGGCGGTGGCGCTCCCTCGTTTATGGGATGCCGTGAACGACCCATTGTTCGGCTTGTTCTCAGATCGTTTACGCACACGTTGGGGGCGACGCCGCACATTGCTTTTGTTTGGGTCAGTGCCGCTTGGGTTGACTTTTATTTTCATGTGGTTTGTTCCACCCTTCGATCAACTGGGGCTGGCGATCTATTATGCGATCGCATTCATTCTTTTTGATACGGCTTTCACGGTGGTGCATGTTGGCTATAACGCACTCACACCCGAATTGACATCTGATTATGACGAACGAAGTTCACTTAACGGTTTTCGCATGGTCTTCTCCATCAGCGGCACACTGAGCGCGATCATTTTTGCAACTGTTTTGGGCTGGTATATCACAGATACACGCTTGCTATTCAGTATCCTTGGTGTTGGATTGGGACTTGCCTCCATCATCCCGCCGTTGGTGGTGTTTAGCATTACCAAGGAAAAGCCCGCCGAAGAGCAACCCGAACCCCTTCCGTGGTTGGAATCTATGAAGCTGACTTTAAACAATCAGCCTTTTCGTTATGTGATGGGTCTTTATCTTTTATCGTGGACAACTGCCAGCATCCTTGCGGCCATGCT
>JBEBCV010000238.1:0-29870 GCA_041157505.1 Chloroflexota bacterium
GTCACCTTAAGGTGACTGTCACTTTTTTGTTGGGTGGTGTTTTCATAATGAATTCGATTACATTTCGCCCAACATGACAAATATCATCATTTTTGTGAAAAGGGGTACTTTTTCTAGTCTGACAAATGCCTTTGTGATATACTACCGCGAAACTGTGCAAGATTTCACACATCCGTAGAGGTGTTTATGCTGCTGGAATATATTGCCATTGGGGTTATGATCCTGGTAGCCACCCTGATCGCGTTCATCGCGATCGGTTTGGGTGAGCTGTTTGGTCCAAAAAAGAAATCAGCGGGGAAGGATATGCCCTATGAATCGGGCATGAATCCATACGGCGAAGGAACTCGTCGTATGCCAGTGCGATTCTATTTGATCGCCGTGTTGTTCATCTTGTTCGATATTGAAGTTGTATTCTTTTTGCCGTGGGCGATCGCATTCCGCCAACTGGGTCTGTTCGGCTTGATCGAGATGGTGGTATTCATTACGGTCCTTCTTATCGGTTATGTATATGCATGGAAAAAAGGAGCCTTGGAATGGGAGTAGAGCAAAAACTCGGAAATATGGGCGTGGTTACCACCACGCTTGAGCAAACGGTCAACTGGGCACGCACCAATGCAATGTGGCCCATGTTGTTCGGTTTGGCATGCTGCGCCATTGAGATGATGGCAGCGCAGGCTTCGCATTATGACATGAGCCGCTTCGGTATGGAGCTCATGCGTGCCAGCCCGCGCCAGTCAGACCTGATGATCGTAGCGGGACGTGTCTCGAAAAAAATGGGACCCGTCCTTCGTCGTTTGTATGAACAGATGCCCGAGCCGAAGTGGGTGATCGCCATGGGCGATTGCGCTTCCTGCGGTGGTGTCTTCAATAACTATGCCATCTATCAGGGTGTGGATGAAGTTGTGCCTGTGGATGTGTTCGTGGCGGGCTGCCCGCCGCGCCCCGAAGCGCTGATCCACGGTGTGCTCACTTTGTACGAAAAAGTGAAGGGTGAGAAGTTCAAAGATTTGGCAGCGGATGTAAAGTAAACAAACAGACCTGACGGGTTTATCAAAACCCCTCAGGTCTTAGGTGTAATTATGGAAAAATCCCTCGAACCCATTGTAAAAGATTTGCAGGAAAAATTCGGCGCAACGTATGAAGAGTTCCGCGGCGAAGTGCAGTGCATGGTCAAGCCGGATCATATCGTTACGGCACTGACTACCTTGCGCGATGCGCACCAATTCGAATTGCTCTCTGCTCAAACGGCTGTCGATTATTACCCACAGACCTCGCCGCGTTTTCATGTGATCTATCAACTAACTTCGCTGGCGAAGAATCTGTCGGTGCAGATCAGAGTCCCTGTAAACGGTGACCAGCCCAAAGTCTCGACTGCGGCGAGCGTGTATAAAGTCGCAGTGTGGCGCGAGCGCGAACTCCTCGACATGTTCGGCATCGAATTCGAAGGTCATCCCGATCCGCGCCGCATTCTCATGCCAGATGGCACTGAGGGGCATCCCCTGCGAAGAGATTTCCCGCTCGGTTACGAAGAGCCGCAATTTACCTTCAATTATGAAGAGATCGATCTTCGCAAGCCGTACGCAAAGGAATAATTTATGTCACAACTACAAGAAGTCAGTGTAGATCAATATAAGCATCTTGTTTCGGAGCGCGCGCTTACCGGCGAAACCATGCTGCTGAACATGGGTCCGCAGCATCCGTCCACGCATGGCGTGCTTCGTTTGTTGTTGGAGCTCGACGGCGAAGTTGTGGTCAACTGCATTCCCGATATCGGTTATTTGCATACCGGTATTGAGAAGAACATGGAAGCCAAGACCTACCAAAAAGCCGAAGTCATGACCGACCGCCTCGATTACATGAACACCATGGGCAACAACCTTGCCTATGTAATGGCGGTTGAGAAATTGGTGGATCTCGATGTGCCGCCCCGCGCGCAAGCCTTGCGCGTCATCCTCGTGGAATTGCAGCGCATCGCTTCGCATTTGGTCTGGCTCGGAACTTCAGGCTTGGACCTCGCTGCGATGTCGATGTTCCTTTACTGCTTCCGCGAACGCGAACAAATTCTCGACATTTTTGAACTTGTTTCCGGTCAGCGTATGATGACAACCTACCTGCGCCCGGGCGGTGTCTGGCGCGATGTGCCGGTTGAGTTCGAAAAAGCCGTGCGCGATTTCATCAAAATTTTCCCCAAACGCATCGACGAATATGAAAAACTGTTGACGAAGAATCCGCTCTTCATTGACCGCATGGTGGATATCGGCTACCTCAGCAAAGAGACGGCTCTCGCCTACGGGGTGACTGGTCCTACACTGCGAGCCTCGGGCGTCAACTGGGACCTTCGCAAAGCCCGCCCGTATTGTGGTTATGAACAATATGAGTTTGAAGTGCCTGTATTGCATGAAGGCGATACCTACGCTCGTTATTTGGTCCGCATCGAAGAACTGCGTCAGTCCTTGCGGATTGTTGAGCAGGCATTGAACAAATTGCCAATGGGTCCTGTTCGTTCAGAAAATCGAAAGTTCGTCCCGCCTCCACGCTCGGAGATCGGTGTGAGCATGGAAGCGCTCATCCACCACTTCAAGCTTTGGACGGAAGGTTTCCACGCGCCGGATGCTTCCATTTACAGCGCGATTGAGTCCCCGCGTGGTGAACTTGGCGTTATGATCGCTGGCTATGGTGGTCCCAAGCCGCGCCGCGTCCATATGCGTACCCCTTCATTCGACAACCTTGCCGTCCTGCCAGAGATCGTGAAGGGACATTTGGTTGCCGACCTGGTTGCGATTCTCGCTTCCATTGACATCGTTCTCGGAGATATTGACCGATGAGTCTTGATAAAAAATATTCGAAGGAAGTAAAACAAATCCTTGCCAAATACCCGCCGGAGCATAAGCGTTCGGCGGTTATGCCGCTCCTGTACCTTGCCCAGCGCGAGGAAGGCTACGTCAACAAAGAGGCGATGAAAGATATCGCCCGCATTCTCGATATCACCGAGACAGATGTTGCCTCCATCGTCGGTTTCTATTCCTTGTATCATGATAAGAAGGCTGGCAAGTACCGTATGCAAGTCTGCACCGACCTTCCCTGTGCATTGCGCGGCGCTGATGAATTTCTCAATAATCTTTGCGAGAACCTCGGCATCAAAGTGGGGGAGACCACCGAAGATGGTTTGGTCACCCTTGAATCTGTGATGTGCCTTGCCTCATGTGACCGTGCTCCCATGTTCCAAACGCAGGGACCCGACGGCATCAAATATCATGAATACATGACTGTGGATCGCACCATGGAATTGATCGAAGCGCTGAAAGGGGGCAAGTAATAATGGCTCACGTCCTCTTACGTCATCGTGATATCCCCGATATCAATAAACTCAGCGTATATAAAAAGAATGGCGGCTTTGATGCCTTCAAAAAGGCTGTCACCAAGATGCAGCCAACTGAAGTGACCGAGGTGGTCAAGGCTTCTGGTCTGCGTGGACGCGGTGGTGCGGGCTTCCCGACCGGCATGAAGTGGTCCTTCATCGACAACAAGAATTGGCCCCATTATGTCGTCGCCAATGCGGATGAGTCCGAACCGGGCACGTTCAAAGACCGCGAGATCATGGAAAGCAATCCCTTCCAATTCCTGGAAGGTTTGGCAATCGCAAGTTATGCCGTCGGCGCAACTGTGGCATATGTTTATTTGCGCGGTGAGTTCTGGCAGGTGGCAGCTTTTCTTGATGAAAAGATCGCGGAAATGGAAGAAGCTGGTTACCTCGGTGAAAATCTCTTCGGCAAAGATTACTCGCTGAAGATATTTACCCACCTCGGTGCCGGTGCCTACATCTGCGGTGAAGAAACAGCTTTGCTTGAATCGCTTGAAGGCAAACGTGGACAGCCTCGTGTACGTCCGCCCTTCCCGCCTTCATACGGTTTATATGGCAAGCCCACCATCATCAATAACGTCGAGACGTTCACCAACGTCCCGATGATCCTTGCCAATGGCGCAGATTGGTACAAGAGCATGGGCACAGCCGACAGTGCGGGCGTGAAGATCTTCTCGCTCTCAGGTCGTGTGCGCAAGCCGGGCAATTATGAACTGCCCTTTGGCACCACCTTCCGTCAGTTGATCTATGAACATGGCATGGGCATTCAGGAAGGACGACCCATCAAGGCAATCATGCCTGCGGGCGCTTCTTCTTCCTTAATTGTGGTCGACGAAAAAGTGTTGGATACCCCGATGGATTACGCCACTGTTCGCACCGTTGGCGGTGACCTCGGTTCGGCCTCAGTGATCGTGTTGGATGATACTGTCAACATGGATTGGGTCATCAACAAGACCATCCACTTCTTCAAGCATGAATCCTGCGGAAAGTGCACCACCTGCCGTGAAGGCAATCATTGGATGCGCAACCTGACCGACCGTATTCATCACGGCAAAGGATCCAGTGATGATGTAACCCTGCTTTTGAACGTTGCGAAGCAAATGCAAGGCAAATGCTTATGCGCGCTGGGTGAATTCTCCACCATGGCTGTGGTGACAAGCATCGAACGCTTCCCGGACGATTTCAAGAAAGCGGTAAAAGGTTAGGCGATACCAGATACTCGATATTCGATTAAAGAATGTCGTTTCTCGGAGACTTAATGAGCAAACAAGTCACACTTACTATCAATGGAAAACAAGTTATCGCACCGGAAGGTCTTACCGTTGCGGATGCAGCAAAGATGGCGGGCATTGATATTCCCGTTTTCTGCCACCACCCCAAACTCGAACCCGTCGGCATGTGCCGCATGTGTCTGGTGGAGATCGGTCGTCCTGTGCGCGACCGCGCCACCGGTCAATTTGTGCTTGAGAATGGACAACCCAAGATCCAGTTCATGCCCAAACTTGAAACCGCTTGTACCAACCGGGTCGAAGATGGCATGGTCGTTCTTACACAATCTGAAAAGGCAACGGATGGTCAACGCGGCACCGTAGAATTCTTGCTGACATCCCATCCGCTGGATTGCCCGATCTGCGACAAGGGCGGCGAATGTCCGCTTCAGAATTTGACGATGGAGCATGGTCCCGGTAAGAGCCGCTTCAACTACAACGAGAAACAGCACCTCGACAAGATGGTTCCCCTCGGCGAGTTGATCTATCTCGACCGCGAACGCTGTATCCAATGTGCACGCTGTATCCGCTTTCAAGATGAAGTGGCAGGCGAGGCAGTTCTCGGCTTTGACGAACGTGGACGCTATACCCAGATCATTTCGGTTTCAGAACCAGGTTTCGACTCGGTCTTCTCTGGTAACACAACCGATATCTGTCCTGTTGGCGCTTTGACCACTGTCGACTTCCGCTTTGGTGCTCGTCCGTGGGAGCTCAAGGCTGAGTCTTCCATTTGTACGCAATGCCCGGTGGGATGCAATACCACTCTCAACACCCGTCGCGAAGCAAAAGCAGATGGGGAAGTGGTTGTGAAGCGTGTCATGCCGCGCCAGAACGAAGAAGTGAACGAGATCTGGCTGTGCGATAAAGGACGTTTCGCTTATCACTACACCGAAGGCAAAGAACGCCTGACCAAGCCAATGATCTGCAAGGACGAGAAACTTGCCCGCGCTTCATGGGATAACGCCATCAAGACCGCGGCAGAGAACTTTGTTGCGAACAAGAAAGACTTTGTCGTGTTGGCTTCGGGTCGCCTTTCGAATGAAGACCTGTTCAATCTCAAGTCTCTGGCAGATACTGCTGGCGGCGAAGCCATTCTGTACTCTGATATGGGCGGCGGTGAATTGACCCAGTTGGTGGGCGTTGGCGCTGGTACCAACCTCGGCAAGATGGGTAAGGGCGATGCAATTCTTGTGGTCGCTTCCGATCTATATGAAGAAGCTCCCATTTGGTGGCTGCGTGTGAAACAGGCAGCGGATCGCGGTGCGACCTTGATCGTTGCCAACCCGCGCCAGACCAAGCTTGACCGCTTTGCCAAGTACACCATCCGCTATGCGTATGGCGATGAGATCAAGACCATTCACGATTTCGAAAAGAAGAGCAAGATCTCCGATGAATTCGCGAAGGCGAAGAATGCGGTCATCTTCTACGGTAGTGAAGGTCTTGGTGTGACTGGAACCTCTGCACTCGCTTCTGCCTGTGCAGACCTGTTGAAGGAAACCAATCACATTGGTAATGCCAATAATGGTTTGATCGGTGTCTGGCAACGAGCCAATGACCAGGGCGCTTTCGAAGTCGGCTTCCGTCCGGTGGCTGATCTCGAGAAAGCGTTGAAGGGCAAGGCTGTTTATATCGTTGGTGCTGACCCGGTGGGGGATGACCCCAACCTTGCCAAGGCATTGAAGAGCGCCAAGTTCGTTGCGGTGCAGGAATTGCGCGAAACGGCAACGACCGAAATTGCGGATGTAGTCCTCCCAGCGCAGGCATTTACAGAACGTGATGGAACTGTTGTTTCTGGTGAACGCCGGGTGCAGCGCTTCTATGCAGCAGTTGCGCCGAAGGGCGATAGCAAGCCAGATTATGCCATCACCTCCATGCTTGCCAAGCAGATGGGCGTGATCCTTCAGGGAACATCCGCTTCGGTGGTGTTCGATATTCTTGCAAATTCCGTTGAAGCATTCAACGAATTGACTTATGAAGCCCTGGCTCAGGTCAAGGAACAGTGGCCGATCGTGGGTCGTAATGATGTTTATTACGGCGGTACGACCTATGAGAACACCAAGGGGATGGGCGTCCAACTCGTCCCGGTGGCTCAGGCTGGGGGATCGGTGAAAATTCAAAAGGTCCGAAAAGAGGCGGCTCTTCGTCCAAAAGATAAAGAGTTGTTGGCTGTGCCTGCCAATAAGTTGTACGACCTCGGTGTGACCGTTCAGACAGCAGAGTTCCTCGATCAGCGCATCGGCGAAACGACCGTTTCCATGCACCCCACTACCGCGAAGAAGTTCGAAGTGGAAGCGGGACAGACGGTGAAAGTTAGCTTTGAAGGTGTGCAAGCGGAAGCTGTTGTGAAGTTCGACGAAACCATAGGAACGGGTGTGGTTCTTGTTCCGCGCAGCATGGGCATTGCGATCCATGAACCTGTTGTGGCGCGTGTTCAGGCGAAAACTGCAGCCGGGAAGGTTAAGTAGTTATGGATTGGACAATGTGGGTTGAATGGATCGTCAAGGGTTTCATCCTGTGCTTGATCCTTTTGACGGGCTTTGCCTATTTGACGTTGTATGAACGCCGTGCACTGGCTCGTATGCAGGTGCGTGTTGGTCCGAATCGTGCGGGTCCGCAGGGCGTGTTGCAGCCGATCGCGGATGCGGTGAAACTCATCTTCAAAGAAGAGTTGACGCCGGGACACGTGTATAAACTGGTTTTCATCCTTGCGCCCGTGTTGACGGTGGTGCCCTCGCTGGTTCTCGCGGCAGTCATTCCGTTGGGAACTTCGTTCAATTTGTTCGGTCGTGTCATCACACTCTATGTTGCCGATCTGAATGTGGGTGTTCTATATCTGACATCCATCGCTTCGATCGCCGTGTATGGCATTGTGTTGGCGGGCTGGTCGAGCAATAACAAGTATGCGATGCTCGGCGGTATTCGTTCCTCTGCTCAGATGATCTCGTACGAACTTTCACTGGGTTTGTGCTTTGTGATCGCCATCATCCTTGGCAATTCAATGAACTTGAACGACATTGTGACTGCCCAGAAAGATATGTGGTTTGCGGTTGTTCAACCGGCGGGCGCTTTGGTGTTCATGATCGTAACCCTTGCTGAAGTGAATCGCGCTCCGTTCGATATGCCGGAAGCTGAACAGGAATTGACAGCCGGGTATCACGCTGAATATTCGGGTATGAAGTTTGCATTGTTCTTCATGGCGGAATATCAGAAGATGATCGTGATCTCGATGATCGCGGCAACGCTGTTCTTCGGTGGCTATCGCGAGTTCTGGTTCTTGAAAGACACCATCTTCAGTGTGGATCGTTTCTGGTTCCTCGGACCCATCTACATGTTGTTGAAGGTGATCGTTCTGTTGTTCTTCATGATCTGGATCCGTGCCACTTGGCCCCGCATCCGCTACGACCGTTTGATGTCTTTCGGTTGGAAGGTGCTTCTGCCATTAAGTTTGATCTTGGCTTTCATTACAGCGGTTGGAATTTTACTTGTACAGGAATTGGGTAACCCGCTTCTTATCTGGGGTGTGCCTGTTCTTTCGATCTTTTGTATTTTAGTGGCTGTTGCCTTTATCTACCGCGATCTGAGGAGAAAATCTCATGGGCGTGTTTGATCCCATTATCGAACTTTCAAAAGGTCTTGGTGAGACCCTGCGTTCCTTCTTGCGGGAGCCGACCGTAACGGTTAGCTACCCGGAAGAGAAGCGACCTGTCCGTCCGCGCTTCCGTGGTCGTCATGTCTTGAAGCGTTATGACAATGGCTTGGAGAAATGCATCGGCTGTTCCTTGTGTGCCGCTGCCTGCCCTGCAGATGCGATCTTCGTGGAAGCATCTGAGAATACTGACGAGAAACGCTTCTCGCCCGGCGAACGCTACGCTTCCACATATGAGATCAACATGCTGCGCTGCATCTACTGTGGTTTCTGCGAAGATGCCTGCCCCACCGAGGCGATCGTGCTGGGTGATAACTATGAACTCTCCTTCACCAGCCGTCAGGACGCGATCTACACCAAAGATCGTCTCTTGGAACCCGTTGACGCTGAGTCCATGTTGACCCCGCGCAAGGTGGATGCCGGTGTGTTCACCCGTTCGGTGCCGGAGATGAAAGATCCTACCGATTAACAGTTATCAGTGACCAGTATCCAGTAATTATTTACTAGATACTGGTCACTGGATACTGACGACTGGAAATTGTCTATGTCCTCTGAACTAATCGTATTTCTCGTTCTTTCCCTCGTCGCGATTGCGACCGCACTGGGAATGTTGTTCAGCCAGAATGCTGTCTATTCAGCCTTGTTCCTGGTGTTGAACTTCGTCACGGTGGCGATCTTCTATCTCCTGCTGGGCGCACCGTTCATTGCCATGGCACAGATCACGGTCTATGCGGGCGCGATCATGGTGTTGTTCCTCTTCGTCATCATGCTCCTGGGTGCAGAAAGTCTTGCGCCTGCGAATACCCTGCCCTGGCAGAAACCTCTGGCGAGATTGCTTTCGGTCATCCTTGCCGTTGAGGCGATCTATCTCCTGTTCACAAAAGCCAGTTCCAATTTGGAAGTTACCACACCAGATGCTTCCCTCAACACCATGGACAGTCTGCGCGAGATGGCAATGTCGTTGTTCAATAACTTCCTTCTGCCATTCGAGGTCACATCCATTTTGCTGCTGGTTGCCATGATGGGTGCCATCGTCCTGACTCGTCAGGAAAGGGAGGCAAAATAATGGTCCCTGTAAATTATTACGTTATCTTATCGGCGATCCTTTTTACCATCGGCGCACTCGGTGTGCTTTCACGCCGTAACCCGCTCATTATTTTCATGTCCATTGAATTGATGCTCAATGCCGCCAACCTTGCGTTTGTGGCATTTGCCAGTGTGTACAAAACGTTCAGCGGACAGATCTTCGTCTTCTTCGTCATCGCCGTGGCTGCTGCTGAAGTGGCAGTTGGTCTCGCTTTGATCGTGGAGATCTTCAAGACCAAGAAGAACATCAATATTGATGAAATGAATTCCCTGAAGGGATAAGTAAAACGTAATGCGTATTTCGTAAATTACGCATCACGGATTACGGAGAATGTTATGCACTTAAGTGAAACAGTAAACACAGGGTTTTATTTTCTAGCCCCGGGATTGGTGCTGGTTCCGATTCTCGGTTTGCTCATTAACGCCATCTTTGGAAAGAACTTCTCCGAAAAGGTGGTTGGTACGGTGGCAAGCCTGGCATCAGGAACAGCGTTTGTCATCTCGGTCCTGTTGGCATATTCCGTGGCGGTAAATCACGGTCATGCCGTGAGCGTGCCCTTTGCCGAATGGATCCATATCGGTGACCTTAAACTCGACTGGACCTTCCGCGTCGATTCGCTTTCCGCGACGATGATGCTGGTCGTTTCGGGTGTTGGGACTCTCATCCACATCTATGCCATTGGATACATGCACGAGGATGTGCGTTTCAAACATGAAGAGGGACGTTTCACCCGCTTCTTCATTTATTTGAACCTGTTCATCGCTGCGATGATGATCCTTGTCTCAGGCGACTCCTACCTAATGCTCTTCGTCGGGTGGGAAGGTGTGGGCTTGTGCTCCTTCCTGCTCATCGGCTTCTGGTACGAGATGGATACTCTTGCCCGTCCATCTTGGGCGAATTCGAACGCCGCCAAGAAAGCATTCATCACCAACCGCGTTGGTGACTTTGGCTTTCTCATGGCTGGCTTCTTGATGTTCTGGCATCTTGGCTCCTTCCAATTTGATGAAGTCTTTGCCGCCGCTCCAGCGATCGCTCATGACTCTCCTTGGATCATCATTGCCATCACGCTCTTCATGCTGGTGGGTGTTGCTGGTAAGTCTGCGCAGATCCCGCTTTACATCTGGCTGCCAGATGCGATGGCAGGTCCAACCCCGGTCTCTGCCCTCATCCATGCCGCGACGATGGTGACCGCGGGCGTGTACCTCGTTACTCGCTCGGCTCCGCTTTATACGCTGGTACCGCAGGCACAATACATCGTTGCCATGGTCGGTGCAGCAACAGCTCTCTTCGCCGCAACCATTGCGGTCGGACAATACGATATTAAGAAAGTCCTCGCGTACTCCACTATTTCACAGCTTGGCTTCATGGTCGCAGCAGTGGGGATGGGGGCGTATGTGGCGGGGATGTTCCACCTCATTACCCACGCCTTCTTCAAGGCTTTGCTCTTCCTTTCTGCTGGTTCGGTCATTCTCGGCTTGGAGCGCGGACATCACGCGCATGCACATCATGCCGCTCATGACGAAAAGCCGAAGGGGAAAAAGAAGAAAGAAGAAGAGCATGGACATGGTCACGATGACCACGGCGAAGTCTTCGACCCCGGCGATATGCGCAATATGGGCGGACTTCGCAAGACCATGCCGGTGACTTTCTGGCTTTATATGATCGGTACGCTTGCGTTGGCGGGTATCTTCCCATTCGCGGGTTTCTGGTCTAAAGATGAAATTCTGCTGGATGCCAGCCTGCACTACACCAGTGTCTACTGGCAGTTGACGATTGCCGCGTTCTTCACTGCTTTTTATATGGGACGTCAAATTTGGATGGTCTTCTTCGGCGAAGCCCGCAGCGATGCTGCGAAGCATGCTGAGGAAAGCCCCAAAGTGATGACCGTGCCCCTGATGGTGCTGGCAGTTTTGAGCGTAGCTGGAGGCGCGTTGAACCTTCCGTTCAAGGGCTTCCATCAGCTGGGTCACTGGCTTGAGTACACGCTCGGTGAAGTTGAAGCCCTTCCTCTTGATCTACAGGTTGCTGGAATTTCCACCGCGCTGGCTTTACTTGCCATCTTCATTTCATGGCTCATTTATGGACGCAATCCGCTTAAGGCTGGTCAACCAGACCCGCTCAAGAAACCGCTTGGCTTCGTTTTCACGGGTATGGAAAATAAATGGTTCGTGGACGAAGGCTATGGCGTTCTCATTTTGACCCCATTCAAGAAACTATCGCAGTTCCTTGCTGATGTGATCGATTGGCGTTTCTGGCACGACTTTGTGCATGACACTGTTATCGCTGGTACCTATAACTGGGTCAGTGAAGTGGTGCTCAGCCGCTATGCCGACCAGAAGGGGATTGATACCTTCTTCAATAGTTGGGGGTCGTTCACTCAATGGCTCTCTGGCAATGTACGAAGAATCCAAAATGGTTTTGTCCGCTCATATGCACTTTCTGTGCTTTTGGGCGTGGTACTGATTTTGGGTTACTTGATCTTGAAATAACTCGTAGAAACCGAGGATAGAACATGGAATTTATTTTGCAACCTCTTACACTCCTGACCTTCCTTCCGCTGGTGGGTGTGCTCGTGCTTTTGTTTATCAACGCTGAGCAGAAAGCCGCCATTCGTTGGACAGCTCTGATCACATCGTTGGTCACCTTTGTTGTTTCGTTGTGGGTCTTCTCAATGTTCGACAAATCGAACCCTGACCTGCAGCTTGAAGCCAAATACGCGTGGATCCACGTTGCGGGCTGGAACATTTACTACTACCTTGCCGTGGACGGTTTGAGCATTTTGCTTGTGATGCTTACCGCTTTCCTCACCCCGATCTCCATCCTCTCCACCTGGAAAGCCGTTGATGAACGCGTGAAGGATTTCATGATCTTCTTCCTTCTGCTTGAGATCGGCATGATGGGCGTCTTCCTTGCGCAGGACCTGTTCCTGTTCTACATTTTCTGGGAATTCACTCTTGTGCCAATGTACTTCCTCATTGGCATCTGGGGCGGACCGCGCCGCGTGTACGCTGCCGTCAAGTTCTTCCTTTATACGATGGCAGGTTCCATCCTCATGCTCCTGGCGATCATCTATCTCGGCGTTCAGGCGCAGAATACTTTCAACGTGCCAGACTTGCTCGTCCGCTTGCCGGACCTGTACGCTACAGGCAAGATTCCCGCAGGCGTGCAGATGCTGCTCTTCATTGCTTTCACTGCTGCCTTCGCCATTAAAGTCCCGATGTGGCCCCTTCACTCGTGGTTGCCTGATGCCCACGTGGAAGCTCCCACCGCTGGTTCGGTCATCCTTGCGGGTGTGTTGCTGAAGATGGGTACCTATGGTTTCTTGCGCTTCAACATTCCGCTCTTCCCAGATGCCACCGTTCAAGCCGCCCCGTGGATCGCGCTTCTCGCTACCATCGGTATCATCTACGGCGCTGCTGTTTCCTACGCCCAGGCAGATGTGAAAAAACTGGTTGCGTATTCCTCAGTGAGCCACCTCGGTTTCGTGATGCTTGGTCTATTCGCGCTCAACCCTGAAGGTGTGGCTGGCGCGATCCTGCAAATGGTCAACCACGGTCTGAGCACCGGTGCGTTGTTCCTTTTGATCGGTATGATCTACGAACAGACTCACACCCGCGAGATCAAAGTCTATGGCGGTCTGTGGAAGATCACCCCGATCTTCGGCACCATCATGCTCATTGCTTCGCTCTCATCGATGGGCTTGCCCGGTCTCAACGGCTTTGTGGGTGAGTTCACCATTCTGCTTGGCGCCTTTGGTTCAAAAGCCATAGGCTCCCCATGGTACGCCGGTCTTTCTGCCCTTGGCGTGATCATGGCTGCGGTCTACATCCTTTACATGTTCCAAAAGGTATTCTTGGGACCCGCCGGTGAGATCACTCACCACCACGAACTCAAAGACCTCAATTGGCGTGAGATCGTTACAGTTATGCCTTTGGTTGTCTTCATGTTCTGGATCGGTTTGTACCCCAAGCCTTTCTTTGAAATCCTCGCCCCCGCGGTTGAGAAGTTGCTGTCCGCTTTACCTTTGTAATAGACCATGGACGATAGACGATTGACCATGGTCTGCGGTCTTTCGTCCATCGTCAGAATTTTGGAGCGTTCATGACGCAACCAACCTATACCGACTTTTTTACACTCATCCCTTATCTCATCCTGACCGTTTGGGCATGTTTGTTGCTGCTTGTGGACCTTTTCATTCCAAAAGGTCGCAAAGGCATCACTGCATTTCTTGCCGCGTTGGGGCTTGTTACTGGAATCATATTTGCTGTTCCCCAAATTGGAACGCAGCTCACAGGCTTCAATGGTATGGTCGCACTCGACGGCTTTTCCACCTTTGCAAATATCCTTCTGCTCGGAAGTGGCCTGTTTGCCATCGCCCTTGCCTATGGGTACACCAAGCGCATGGGCATTGAACGCGGCGAGTACTACACCCTTTTGCTGTTTAGCCTTACCGGCATGATGCTCATGGCACAAGCCAACGACCTCATCATGGTCTTCCTCGCGCTTGAATTGCTTTCCATCCCGCTCTACGTCCTCTCTGCGATCTCCCGCAAGTTGACCTCGGAAGAGTCTGGCGTGAAATACTTCCTGCTTGGCGCTTTCGCCAGTGGATTTGTAGTCTATGGAACGGCTCTGATCTTCGGCGCGACGGGTTCAACCAACCTCAATGTCATCTTCGTCCAAGCCGCCTCTGGCTCAACTTCGGGTCTGCTCCTCACCATTGGGGCTGCTCTTATGCTGGTCGGGTTTGGCTTCAAGGTTGCCGCTGTTCCCTTCCACATGTGGACGCCTGACGTCTATCAAGGCGCACCAACTTCCGTCACTGCCTTCATGGCAGCGGGTGCGAAGATCGCTGGTTTCGTGGCGTTGTTCCGTGTATTTGCCACCGCCTTCCCAACCATCGCCTCCGACCTGACCGATATCCTCTGGGCGCTCTCCGCGTTGACCATGATTGTGGGTAACCTGACCGCCATCTCACAGACGAATATCAAGCGTATGTTGGCTTACTCTGCCATCGCACATGCAGGTTATATCCTCATGGCGTTCGTCCCTTATGGAAATGAGAAAGTCGCTCCGACCGCGATTGCAGCGGGTATGTTCTACCTCGTGGCATATGCCCTCAGCAACTTCGGTTCCTGGGGTGTGGTGATCGCTCTCGAAAAAGCCGAAGGCAAGGGACTCGAAATTGAAGATTATGCTGGCTTGGCGAAGAAATATCCCGCCCTTGCCGTTGCCATGACCATCTTCATGCTCTCCCTGATCGGCTTCCCCCCGACCCTTGGCATGGTGGGTAAGTTCTATCTCTTCCGCTCTGCTCTCGCCGGTGGCTTTCCCGGTCTCGCCCTCATCGGTGTGGTGACCTCGCTGCTCTCTGCATACTACTACCTGCGTGTCGTGGTCAACATGTACATGAAGGAAGGTGATCCCGAGGTCGAACGTGAACCATGGCTTGGCTTCACAACTGCTGCCACCGCGGTTGTGACGGTTGTTATCAGTTTTATGCCGCAGTTCCTCTTTATGCTGGCATATACAGCTGTCCTGCGGTAGCTATATCCTAAACATCAAAAACTCCGAGAATGATTTCTCGGAGTTTTTTGTTTTGGTAAAATCCCAACCATGAAAAAAGATGCTGTTAAGGGTCGTGCTGTATATGTATTGGTTTTTATCGTTCTGCTGAACATGCTCTATCCCATTACCGATGGGAATAATGCAGCCGCCCAGATTCTCTATCAGATTTTATATGCTGGCTTGTTCTTGCTGGGAATTTTCGTCACCAGTGAGAGCCGTTCCCATATAATCTTTTCCATTATTCTTGCTGTGATCTGGTTCATCGCGGCGATGTTCTATTCGCTTGACCCCACCAATTATTGGAAAATTCAGATCACCTACGCCATTCTTTTGGTTTTCCATATCAATATCATCTGGACCTTGATACAGTACATCTTTACTGCCGAAAAAGTAACAGCAGATGTCATCTATGCGGCTTGTGCCGTGTACTTTCTGCTTTCATTTTTCTTTGTACCCATCTATGGCATGCTCGAAACTGCAATGCCCGGCTCCTATGTGGACAATACCCTCGGTGGACCTGTCCAATGGCAGCAGTTAGTCTATTACAGCCTCATCACCCTTAGCACAGCGGGCTATGGAGATATCCTGCCTGCTAATATGTGGGCACGCATGCTGGCGGGTATTGAGGTAACGATAGGAGTGTTATATGTCGCCATTCTTGTAGCAAGACTGGTGAGTTTGTATGACGTCCAACGTCGAAAAGAGTGAGTTGTAATTATTGACACTATACCCCTTTGCGGTATAATCTCGCCCGCACGAAATGGCTCCGTAGCTCAATGGCAGAGCAGTTGACTCTTAATCAATTGGTTACAGGTTCAAATCCTGTCGGAGTCACCAGAAAAAACATCCCCACATGGGGATGTTTTTTTATAGTTTTCCCAACACCCACACAATCAGTGGGGCAACCACCAGTGCTGGCAGGAAGTTCCCAACACGGATCTTCTTGAGTTCCAACAGATTGCTGACCGCCACACCCATCAACAAGACACCGCCAGTTGCCGTCATTTCGTTCATCATGGGGTCGCTGATGATGGTGGAAAGCCCTTCCGCGAGCAGACTGATACCACCCTGGTAAAAAAGGATAATGATCGAAGAGAACATCACACCAATACCCATGGTAGAAGCAAAGGCGATCGAGGCAAACCCATCTAACGTGGACTTGACCGCCAGCAGGCTGTAATCTCCCGTTAAGCCATCTTGTATCGAGCCAAGGATCGCCATCGGACCGATGCAAAACAGCAGGGAGGCAACCATAAATCCGCGCACGAAGCGGGATCCTGTGCCGCTTTCACTGTCGCTTGAAAAACGTTTTTCAAGAGCCAAACCAAATTCCTGCAAGCGTTCTTCTATACCAAGCCATTCTCCAAAGATGGTGCCGATGATCATCGCACCAAGAACGATCAATTGATTTTCACTTTTCAGGAACATCTGCACACCCATTCCAGTGGTGAATAGACCCATTCCCGCAATAATGGTGGTCTTGAAGCGTTCAGGGATGCGCGAACCGAACAATAAACCGATCGTTCCCCCGATCAAAATTGCTACAACATTGATGATAGTTCCAGTCATGGTTTCCTTTTGACACAGTAGGGGCGACCCTTCTGTGTTTGCAAGTCGCCTTGCACTCACGGAATAGGTCGCCCGAAAATTTGTGTATTGAAATTTTATTCGGACTTCGCCAAAGAAGTCTTTCTGCCTGCGTGCTGATTCTCCAATATTTCCAGCACAAAACACAATGAAGATAAACGATTGAGGTATCTCTGCAAATGCGGGTTTACCACTACTTCGCCGTCGAATAATTCAACCACGCGCCGTTCTGCCCGGCGGATGACCGCCCTTGCGAGCGACAAAGCCGCTCCGCCAAGCGTATCACCCGGCAGGATGAACTCTTTCGGCATCTCCACCACTTTACTTAATTCGTCGGTAACCTGCTCAAGCCATTTCACTCGTTCTTCATCGATACCGCGAAATTTTTCAGCATTCTCTGGTGTGGCGGCAACCTCTGCCATCAGCTTGTAAAGATCTCGTTGTGCAGTGAGCAGGATTCGGGGAGTATGCAGCGTCCCCTCGGGGGAAGGCGCTTCACATTGAGCGCGCGCCAACCCTAATGCGGCTGAGGCTTCGTCCAGCGTGCCGACCGCTTCCATTCGTACATGATATTTGGGCACACGTCCTTCACCGAGAAGCCCGGTTGTGCCGTCGTCACCTTTGGCTGTATAAAAAGTCATGCGGGCATTATAACCACTTTATGGGCGGCGGGTATAATGTCGCCCATGATCGAACAATATCACATCGAAATGACCAGTAATTCACTTGCTCCACATTTCAGCGAGCGCGCTTTGGAGGTCATCATTGCCGCCAACATCAAACAGGATTCATTCTGGAATCAGTTTGGGCACGATGAAATTCATTACGACAACAATGCCCTTGAAGAAGGCGACCGTTATATCAACGAACAGCGTGGACTGGTGATCGCCACCCTGCTTTCACCGGGCATTCTCGGGGCATGGGTCGCCTTCGGGCGGATGCTTCACACTGCACAGGATTTCTACGCCCATACCAATTACGTCACCCTGTGGCTGGACCAATTCGACGGCGCGCCTCCACCTCCGCCCGAAATTGAACCGCTAAAGAAAGAGCTGACCCAAAGCCCAAACCTGCACTCAGGGAAGATCTATCTGCCCATGGATGCCATCTATTTCATCAAGCCTCTGCGCCCGCTGGCATTGAAGCTGCTGCCCAAAAACTCACATGGTTGGATGAACCTCGATACCCCCGAACAGGGACCGAAGTTCAACTATGCGATTGCCGCCGCTACAAAACGTACTACACACGAGTTTGACTTGTTATGCAAGCTGCTCCCGCCAGAGATGCTCGCAAGGTTCACCGATAAGCAACTTTAGAAAGTTCAAAAAACATCACAATCTTTTTTACGCAACTTAAGAAAGGTATAATGAAACTTATGGATACAAAAGCAAAACTTAACGAATCAATGAAAGAATCAATGAAAAGCGGAGACGAACTCCGCAAACGCACGATCCGCATGGTGTTGGCTGCCATCAAACAAGTGGAAGTGGACAAGCGCACAGATTTGGATGAAATGGCGATCACAGCCTTGATCCAGAAAGAGGTGAAGAACCGGCGTGAGGCGTTGGAAGAGGCGAAGAAAGCCAATCGTGATGACCTGGTCGCCGCCAACGAAGCCGAGATCAAAGTGCTGGAAGAATTCCTTCCCAAAGCCATGTCTGCCGATGAACTGCGTGCATTGGTGCAAGCCGCCATTACAGAAACAGGTGCTGCCGCCCCGAGCGATATGGGCAAGGTGATGAAGGTTGTCATGCCCAAGGTTGCAGGACGCGCCCCGAACGACGCCATCAGTTCGATGGTGAAGGAATTGCTCAACCCGTAAGCCCCGCTGCAGGGAGGCAATGGTTTCCCTGCAGTTGATTGTATGTCTACACGTTCCCCCGTTCCGCGTCACATTCGTATTTTGCAGGTCAGCCTGATCGTACTCGTTGGTCTGGCTTCTTTTGGCATTCTTATTTCCCCAGTGGGTTTGAACCCAACCCAACAAGTGGCTGAAGTGGGGGATGTGGCGCAATCCACCATTCAATCGCCGCGTGATATTGAATACGTCAGCGAGATCCGCACTGAGGAAGCCCGCAAGGCAGCGGAGAGCGCTGTACAGCCCGTATATAGCTCGCCAGACCCAGCCATTGCCCGTCAACAGATCGAACGTTTGCGTACATCGATGCAGAACATCACATCCATCCGTAGCAGCAACGATCAAACGGTCGAAGAGACCCGTGCCGACTTGCTCGCACTAAGCGACCTTCGTTTGCAAGCGGAAACGGTGGACTATCTGATCGGGATCTCCGATACTCGTTGGGATGCCGTGCAAACAGAGGCAGTGCGTGTGCTGGAACAAACCCTGCGCCGTGCGATCTACGAAGACCGACTCGATTCGACCAAGGCAAGTATTTCGTCATCGGTCAGCCTCACCTTCAATGAACAGCAATCTGCATTGGTGACAGAATTGGTCACACCGTTCGTGGTGCCGAACAGTTTCTTCAGCCAGGAATTGACCGATGCCGCAAAGTTGGCGGCTCGTCAGGGTGTTCAACCGATCGTTCAAACCTATAAGGCAGGTGAGACCATCGTCCCAGCAGGGGAGATCGTCACTCCGGCGGATGTGGAAGCCTTCCAACAATTAGGCATGATCCGCCCCGGTCAACGCTGGGAGGATATTGCTGCCGCGATCGCCATGGTCGTATTATGTGCGGCATTCGTCCCCATTTATTTTTATCGGAAACCACGCTCCATTTTCCTGAATGACTCGAAGAACCTCATCATCATCTCGTTGATCTTCATTGTCTTTCTGGCAGGTGCGCGTCTCTTTGCCGAGCGGACGCTCGCTCCATATGGGTATCCCATTCAAGCGGCGGCGTTGCTCTTTACAGCCCTTTTCAGCATCGAAGTAGGATTAGTCTTTGCCATTCCGCTTGCGGTTCTTTCTGCATTCGGTTTGCCCAACTCCACAGACCTGATTCCCTACTACATGTTCACGTCGCTGATCGGCTTGCTTGCGCTGGGTCCCGCCCGTCGGTTCTGGGGCTTCCTGCGTGCAGGCATTGCCATCTCGCTTTCGGGCGCAGTTGTATTGCTTGCCTTCCGTATTCCGCTCATTACGCTTGATCTGCTTGGCATTTTTCAATATGTGGGCGTGATCGCATTTGCTGGCTTCTCTTCGGCAAGCATCGCCCTTTTGTTGCAATATATCTTTGCTCAGATCCTTGGTTTAACCACAGCATTGCAACTGCTCGATATTTCCCGCCCAGATTTCCCGCTTTTGCAATTCTTCCTGCGCAATGCACCCGGCACTTATCAACATAGTTTGCAGGTTGCCAACCTTGCCGAACAAGCCGCCGAGAAGATCGGTGCGGATCCCTTATTGACCCGAGTTGGTGCACTCTTTCATGACATAGGCAAAGCACTCAACCCGAACTTTTTCATCGAGAATCAAGTGCAGGGCAATCTCAACGCGCACAAGGATGCCAATCCCGAAGAGGTTTCTGCCACTATCATCCGTCACGTCACCGATGGTGTGCAGCTTGCCAAGAAACATCGCCTCCCGCGTCGCCTGCATGATTTCATTCTCGAACATCATGGCACGCTCATCACTCACTACCAATATAACCAAGCCATGGAAGCCGCTGGCGGCGACATCTCAAAGGTCGATATCGAAAAATTCCGTTACCCAGGTCCACGCCCGACTTCGCGTGAGACGGCTCTTCTCATGCTTGCCGATGCCACTGAAGCCCGCGCCCGCGCCGAGCGTCCTGCCAGCGACGATGAAATTCGCGCACTCGTCACCAGTGTGATCCAAACCGTCCAGAAATATAACCAGCTTGACGATACCCTTCTTACCTTGCGCGATCTGCGTCTCATCACCGACTCATTCGTCACCACTTTGCGCGGCACCTATCATCCGCGTATTCAATATCCCAAAGCCGCCGTACCCGATCAAGATACGACCCTGTTAGTTACGAGAAAAGAAAAATGATTCACATTGACAATCAAATGGACTTCCGTGATACCGCTCTGCTTGAACGAGCGGCACTTGTTACTCTCGAATCTGTCACGCCTCTAAACCCGGACCTCGGACCTGATTCTGCCCATGCAGATCTGTCCATCGTCCTGACTGATGACCGCCAACTCCACGAACTGAACCTCGATTACCTCGGCGTGGATGCCCCAACAGACGTCCTCTCCTTCCCAGCAGGGGAGGTAGATCCCGAAACTGAAACGCTCTATCTCGGTGACCTTGCCATCTCCATTCCGCGTGCAACACAGCAAGCGCAGAATGGTGGTCATCCGGTAGAAGCTGAGGCACAATTGCTTGTTGTCCACGGCACATTGCATTTGCTTGGCTACGACCACAGCACAGACGAAGAAAAAGCGGTCATGTGGGCAGAACAAGCCAAAGTTTTGGAAAGACTCGGTCTATCCCGCATCAAGATCCAGGAATAGCCGTGAAGGAATTTTTTATCTCACGCATTCGTTCATTCCGTTATGCGTTTCAAGGTTGGGGCTATGTCTTGCGGACTCAGCGTAATGCCTGGATACACAGTGCCATTGCCACAGTTGTTTTCCTGATCGGGTTGTGGCTGCAACTTCCTGCGCGTGATTGGGCGGTGATCATTCTCACGGCTGCATTCGTGTTTTCTGCTGAGTTCATCAATACTGCCATCGAAGCCGTCGTGGACCTTGCTACAGCAGAGCACCACCCGCTTGCCAAGATCGGTAAAGATGTGGGCGCTGCGGCTGTGTTGGTTGCAGCTCTCGCTGCTGTGTTGGTTGGCTTGCTCATCCTTGGACCACCACTCTTACAAAAACTCACCTCGATATACGATTTTTGATTTACACATCACATTTCACTTATTACTAATCACTCATTTCTGGAGACCCTCATGACTCTCTCTTTCAAATTTGGCACAGTTGGTTCACCTACTGGAACTCCCAAGAAACCCGGTGGGACTGTAGGCGCCATTGCTTTTAGCAAATCGATCGGCTTGGAAACGCTTGAATTGGGTTGGGTGCAGTCGGTGCGCGTGAGCGAAGAGACCTGTGCCTTGATCAAAGCCACAAGAGATGAGCATGATTTTGTGTTGAGTGTCCACGCACCTTATTTCATCAACTTGAATGCGGAAAAGGAAGAGTGGCCCAAATCACGGAAACGCTTGATGGATGCTGCGCACTATGGGTATCTCGCTGGTGTGACAGACATCATCTTTCATCCCGGTTCGTATTTTGGCAATGACCCTGCCGAGGTGTTGAAGGTGGCGATTCCGCGCTTGGAAGGGTGTGTGAAGGAACTGCAAAAGAATGGCGACAAGGTGACCCTGCGTCCTGAAACGATGGGCAAGTCTGCCATGTTGGGTTCGTTTGAAGATGCACTTGCGATGAGCACGGCAATCGACTGGGTGCAACCCTGCATTGACTTTGCCCACCTCCACGCCCGCCCCGGTGACGGTTCGATGAACAGCTACGATGAATGGTCACGCTTGCTGGAAAAATATGGCAAGACCTTGGGTGCCAAGGCTTTGAAGCAATTACATATTCACCTCTCTGGCATCGAGTATGGACCGAAAGGGGAGAAGAATCACCTGACTCTCGCCGATGCGGATCTCGACCTGAAAGCGCTCTTCAAAGCTTTGCATGAATTTGGCTGTGGTGGCCGCATCCTCTGTGAGAGCCCCATTATGGAAGAAGATGCCCTGGTGATGAAGAAGACGTGGATGAAGGTCAGCGGCGAGAAGGAAAAGTAAGCGGGATCTTGTTTTACTTTCGGGGGTAAAAAAACTCTATAAACGGGCAACCAGCCCAAAGTCGGAGGGAAGAAGCGAGAACATATGAGCATCGTAAATGTTCTCGCGGACGGTCATTCGGTTAAGCAGAATGCCTTCATAATGTGCTCCAACTTTTTCTGCCACCCGTTTACTGGCTTCATTCTCGGTTGCAATGACGATTTCCGCACGGATGGCATTTGCTCGTTCAAAAGCGAACTGAGCCGCCAGCTTTGTTGCACGTACGGCGTAGCCTCTTCCGCGTTTGGAACTGCGTATCCAGTAGCCGAGGTTGCAAAATTTATAGACCGGGTGAAAGTGACTTAACCCGCTACCGCCGAGAAATTCCCCTGTATTTGAATCTGTGATGGCGAAAGTATACAAAGTGCCGCGTGACCATTCCGCGCGTGTTATGGCAATAAAATCCCTTGCCACATTGAGGGTGTAGCGTTCAGTTGCCCAACTCATCCATGGGTAGAGTTCAGGCAGGGATTCTTGAATGGCAGTGTAGAGTGCCTGTTCTTCACCGAATTCATACGGTCGTATTGTCACAATACCATCGGTTAGTTTTGCAAATGGGAACATGGAGATTAAGGGGTTAATAAAAAAAAGAGACACTTCTTCACTTGAGGCGTGAAATGTGTCTCTTCATGGCGGCTAAAAAACTATCAGGAAATGTAATCTCTCAAATTGTGTTCCACCGCATAGGCAGCTGCCTCAGCGCGGTTGTTCACATTCAACTTCGAGAGAATGCTCGAAACATAATTACGAACTGTGCCTTCGCCGAGGAACAGGTTCTTAGCGATCTCGCGATTGGTCTTGCCTTCAGAGACGAGCAAAAGCACATGCTTTTCCTGCTGGCTCAAATGAGCAAAGGCAGAGGCTTCCTCTTCCTTCACAGCACGGCGCACTTCCTGGAACACACGTTGGGTCACGGCGGGGTCGAGCAGGGCTTCGCCGCGTCCAACAGATTCGAGCGCTTTTATCAGGTCTTCACTACCGATCTGCTTGAGGATGTAGCCCGAAGCTCCTGCGCGAATGGCAGAGAAGAGCATTTCATCTTCTGCATAGGAGGTGAGCATGATTACTTTTGTATTAGGAAATTGATTTACGATCTGCTCGCACGCTTCGATACCAGACGTGCCCGGCAGACGGATATCCATTACTACCACATCTGGCTTGAGAAGCGCCGTCTGTTCCAACGCTTCACGCGCCGACCCGGCTTCGCCAACCACATCGAAATGGGGGTGACGTTCCAGCAGAGACTTCAACCCAAGCCGCACAACTTCATGATCGTCAACCAGAATGATTCTTTGTTTCTTCATAATAGTCATTATTTTACCCTAGGAAAGTGGAAAAGCGGGCAAAAACTACAGGTTTTGGGCTTTTTTCATGGTTTTCAAATGATCTTCAATATGTGCCAACCCGCGTTCGGTCCACAACTGCAAGGTTAGTTCTTTCCCCAAGGCTTCATGGCGGCTCAAACGTGACCAATCCTTTTGGGGCATGGCACTCAAAATATCGCAGACCTCGTTCACGCTTGCCGAAAACTCATCCAGGATCTTTTCAAGAGGCTCGTCTTGGGTGTAATGGTCTTTCATCCATTCTTCCGGGCTGAAATTTTTGAATTCGGGATTATCCTCGTTCAACGTGCGGCGGATGCGCAAGCCGTATACCTCACGGTTGATATCACGCACATGGAATGCGATCTGGTGTGCTGTCCATTCGCCATCTACGAGTGCGAAGGGATTTGCGTATGATCTACAAGCATCGCAAAGTTCTCTCGTCGCTTCACGCAAGCGCGCTAATAACTTCTCGCGGTATTCGATCAATTCCTTCATACTTCCTCCAACACCTTGAGCGCTTCTTCAAAAGTCGAAGCGGAGACCACCTTCACACCATGCGGATTTAATTCCCGCGCCAGCTGACGGGATAACTCATCCAAACCTGCTTTGCTTGCAAGGAACGCTCCCGCCTCTTTCCCCTTTTCATCTGCTCCTGCCACCAAGTTGACGATCACACCTGAGCCTTTTTCACGCATTACCCGTCCCACCGTTTGCGACATGAGAAATGCGCCCGTCAGATTCACATCGATGACACGATGCCAGTCCCATTCATCAATGTTCAGCAGGGGCGTGTGCGGCTCTACCGCGGCATGATTTACCAGAATATCGATCGTGCCAAAATCATCCTCCACACTTTTGACGATCATCTGTGCGCCGACTTTTTTCGCGACATCTTCCAAATACGCCTTTACCTGCCCACCCTTTGCACGGATTCCATTTACCACTTCCTCCACGTTGATGGGGGAGATGTCATTTGCTGCAATGATCGCACCTTTGGCAGCCAATTCCTCCGCCAACCTGCGACCGATTCCCTTGCCTGCCCCGGTGATCAAAACCACTTTATCCTTCAACTCATCCATCCTTTCATAACCTCATGCCTAATTACACACGGGTATCGTATCTGGGTTCATGTTTGCGTTCATGGGCATTCCAAAATAAGGAGTTGGGTCATACGTATTTTCAATATCCAACTCGTTCAGGTACTTACCAAATCCATCATCTTTGACAATCGAAATATGCAAATGCACACCCACCGGATTGGCAGGGTCGCCTGAATAGTTGCCCTGATACCCAAGGAATGTCCCTGCTTCTATGAACACATCTTTCGTCCCTTGTGGAAATTCTGGAGAGACAAAGGAATTTCCATTCGGGTCTGCCATGTGAGTGTAATACACCCAGATTTGGCGAGACGGGTCTATTGGGTCTTCCGGAACCCGGATTATGACCGTTGAGATCCAATCATCTTCGCGGGTAAGGTAACCCGGGTAGGCAGCTACAATGGGCGTCACCCCTACATCTGTCCCGCCGAAAATGTCCAATCCGCTGTGGCGGTGACCAGGGCGGAAAGAGTCGTCCCAGATAAAGCCGATCAAGCCATTGGTGGGGAAGGTGAATGGGGCATCAGCGCATTTCGAGCCGCTGGTCATCATCAATTCAGGGCGAGAGGCGGGGTCACGGAACCAGGCAAAAACTTGGGCGGTCCGCTCGGCAGATTTCTCTCTGACGAACTTAAAGTACATGTAGATCCCTGCCACAGCCATACCAACGACAATGGCAAAGAGGGGTAAGGTTCTTTTTGACATTCGGAGGATTATAAATGGTTTAAGAAACGTCCATTTTCCTTATTGAATTAAGCCTGAAAATTTGCAATAATATACATGATTTTGTAGGAAATTTCACAAACTCGAAAAGGCAAACTCATCGTGAGATGAGGACGCAAAGTCATGGGTCTTTGTCAGAATGCCTAAAGACCGCCAGACCGCCGAACAAGTAGTCGGCGTTTTTTGTTATTAAGGAGGTGCATACCAAGAATCTGTGGAGGGCTGTTTTTGAAATACTGAAATTCAAATTCACTTTGGTGGAGGATCTTCATGAAACGTTCATTATTTTTAGTTTTATCAGTGGTTGCTGCCTTGGCGATCACTTTCAGTGTTGCTTTTGCAGGCGGACCCTTTTCAGGCGTAACGACCACAGCCGATGGATACCCAACCTGGGACTCTGACATGATCAATATCGAACAAGTTGAAGAGACTGGGGCAGGGGTATATGTTGCTGTGCTTGATACTGGGCTTGACCCTGCCTGGGCACAATACTTCCCGAAGGAACGCATCAATACAAATCTTGGCACTGGGTTCGATCAGCCTATTTCGTTCAAAGCCAGCAACTCTGACCCATGTGGTGTGGAGGCATCTGTTGGGCAACTGCATCAGACGAGTTGGAAAGGCTCGAGAGGGTCAACTCATGGAACCCATGTAACCAGTACGATTCTTGGTTATTTTTATGACAATATTTTTGATGATGCGGGTGGTTTCCCCATGCCACCCATCATGGTGCGTGGTATTGCACCTGATGTAACGATCATTCCTGTAAAGGTGTTGGCAGATTACCAACTTCCGGCGTTGCCCAAATGTGAAAGTGGGTATGCCGCTGAAAATGTGGTTTTTGGTACCGATGAAATGGTTGCAGCAGGTATCAACTATGTGACTGATCTTGCCATGGCTGGCTACCGTCCCATGGTCATCAATATGAGTTTGGGCGGGGGCGAACTGGCTGATGTTGAGAAGGAAGCCTTGGATCGAGCCATTGCCAATGGAGTCATTGTGGTGGCTTCGGCTGGTAATGAAGGCGAATACGGCATGGGCTATCCGGGGGCTTATCCTCCAGTCATTTCGGTAGGTTCAGTTGGCTGGAACAAGGAATGGCTCAAGGTGAATGAAGAAAATCCACGTTATCGGATGTGGTGGCTGCAAAGCGATTATTACCCGTATCGTGATATCCCCGAAGTGACACCAACGGATCAGGTTTATGTTTCCGATTTCAGCAGCCGTGCTTTACCTGGTCAAGAACTGGATGTGTTGGCTCCGGGATCGTGGGTGCGAGGACCGTATCCCGGTGACCCGGGCTATAACCACATCCCATGGTGGTCGAATGGCATTGGCTACTTCAAGAATGGACGTGGCAGTTACTATCTGGTTGGTGGTACATCCATGGCGTCTCCGCATGTTGCTGCTACTGCTGCTCTCATGTTGCAGAAGAATCCAAACCTTACACAGGCAGAGGTTGCTTCCATTTTGAAATCCACAACGCTGATAATTTCAAATACGGATTCAAGATATGTCTACGACAATGCTGCATGGATTGACATGCCTTGGGATACAGATTGCTTTGGAGTGACATGTGACCCAGTGGGTTCGGGCTTAATTCAGGTCGATGCTGCTTTGAATGCTGTTCCATAGTTTGAGCTAAATATTGGTAAGACTATCCGCCGCAGGGAAATTATCCCTACGGCGGATTTTACTTGCCAAACAAACTCGCTCATATTATCCTTGCGTTATCCGATAAAATTTGTCATAATGACTTTGCTTTTCCACGACCTCAAAAAGGCAAACCCATCGTGAGGTGGGGACGCAAAGTCATGGATCTGGATACGCTCAGATCGCCAGACTGCTGAAGGTATTTTTTTACCTCGGCAGTTTTTGTTTTTAACTGCCCAACTGGAGGTGCTGAAAGATAGAGTGGTAAGTGAAAATTCTTGTACAGCGTGTTATGTCTGATATTCATTAAATCAAAGAGGAGATTGATCGATGAAGAAGGTAACAATTGCAATATTGCTTGCTGCTGTATTGGTTCTTAGCACTGTTGGAATGGCGGCTGCCATTACCGATGGTGAACCCGATGGGGATGGGCATCCGTTTGTAGGACTGCTCATTTTTGATGTTGACGGGGGACCCGCTTGGCGCTGTTCTGGCACTTTGCTTTCGCCGACTGTCCTTTTGACCGCGGGTCACTGTACTTCTGGTGCTACGGGTGGACGCGTTTGGTTTGAATCTGACGTCCAGAACAATGTATCTAGCTATCCCTTCGCTGGGGATGGCAGCGTTGAATTCTGCTCCATTCACACGCACCCCGAATATGATGATGGCGCTTTTGTACTCCATGACGTGGGTGTCGTTGAACTTTGTGAGCCCGTCGATATGGACACTTATGGTGTGCTCCCCGAACAAGACTCACTGGATGCTCTCAAGACCGGCAAGAAGACCAAGTTCACTTCCGTTGGCTATGGTCTGCAAAAGAGCTTCCCAGATGCTGCTGCCTTCCAGGAATCACGCTTACGGATCCGCATGGTTGCTAATCCGCACTTGATCATGAGCAACGTTCCCGGCTTTACCGGTGATTTCTCCTTGTTGCTCTCCAACAATGCCAACACCGGCGGCACCTGCTTTGGTGACTCTGGCGGTCCGAACTTCTTGTATGGCACGAACATTGTTGCCGGTGTGACCTCCTTCGGCATCAATAGCACTTGCGCGGGCACCGGCGGCGTCTTCCGCATGGACCGCGAAAATGTGTTGGACTTTGTGAACTCCATTCTGAACCCGTAAGTTCACATTCAGTTCACGGTAATTTTAGAGAGCCACCTACACGGTGGCTCTCCTTTTTGCAAAATTTTCTTACAAAAAATCTACCAGTCATTATCAATTTTCTTACACTGCGGACTTAATATTGCGGCATTGACATAAACAAAAAGGAGATACAAACATGACCCTCTATATTCAACCTTATCCGTTCCGCCGCATGGTTCGCCGCGTTGCATCCCAGACCCAGCCTCAGCCTCGCGCTCTTAATGTTAACGTCCGCGAAGAGGATGAAGCCTATATCCTGTACGCGCTCGTCCCCGGGCTCAAAGCCGAAGACCTGAACATTCAGGTGCTTGAGAACGTCGTCATCATCGAAGGCGAGTACAAGGACGAAGAGACACCGTTCCTCTTGAACGAACTTCCACGCGGAACCTTCCGTCGCAGCTTGCGAATGCCGTCTGAAATAGATTCAGAAAAGGTCGAAGCAAGAATCGCGGACGGCATCCTGACGCTGTCCCTGCCCAAGGCAGAATCAGCCAAACCGAAGAAGATCAAAGTCAACGTTCACTAATGAAAGCCGTAGGTCAGCAGGTCACGCATTGTGCGTGACCTGTTTTTTTCCCGTTATAATGTTCCGGACATTTAGTAACGGAGAAATTCTGTGCGCGTAAAACAAATACTTTTTGCAATCCTTCTTGTCGCGATGCTAGCCGCTTGCGGAGGGAACGAGACACCAGGTGTCACCGCTCCAACGGTCGTTCCGTCTCATACCCCGCCGCCATCTGCCACGCCCATCGCAACTTTATCCACGCCTCTGGCTTTGCTCATCCTCCCCGCAGACATGGAGCAAGCGACCGCCGATCTGTATCAGAAGACAGTCTATGATCTTGCACTTGCTTCAGGTTTCCGCTTTCAGGTCCGCAATGGGATCACCCCCGAAGATCTAGCCGACCCTACTTTGAAAGTGGTCATTGCTTTGCCGCCCGACCCCGGTGTAGCGAACTACGCACCAACAGCACCCAATGTGCAATTTCTGGCAGTGAATATTCCGAATATTACCGCTGGCGGAAACATTAGTGTCCTTGCGCCGAATACTCAAGTGGAATTGCCTGCCTTTATCGCGGGCTACACCCTGGCAATGATGACCTACGAATATCATATTGGGATGCTATACCCTGAAGGCGACCCAAATACGCAGGCGGCAATGAATGCTTTTAGCAATGGCATGCGTTATTACTGCGGTATATGCGACGGGATCTATATCGACCCCATTAGTTATCCTGCTGTGTTGGGTATTCCTGCGAACGAAGACCCAGGTAAATTTGGCGGCTATGCCAATGTGTTGATCAATGACAACAAGGTGGGTGGGTTGTATATTTATCCATCCCTTGCAACAGATGATTTCCTTTCGTATGTGGGTACCCAGGGTGTTTATCAAGTTGGCACATCCATGCCGGAACCTCGCCCCGGCGGCTGGCTGATGACCATTACGCCCGATACCATCAAAGCCATTCAAACGGCTTGGCCGCAGTTGATCGCCGGGCAGGGCGGACAGAACGTTCAGTCTCCATTGGGTATCGCAGATGTGGATACGGGCATCTTGACCGAAGCAAAATTGCGTCTTGTCCAACAAGTATTGGATGAGTTGATCGCAGGAAGAATTCTCCCTTCCAA
>JBEBCV010000239.1:0-8211 GCA_041157505.1 Chloroflexota bacterium
GCGATGCGTTTTTGCAGGACGAAATCGATCTGCTTAACCATGCTCAGTAATTTGAATTCCTGCTCCGGAGTGATTTTGGGCTTTTGTGGATTCAAGGTGAGAGTGACGGGAACCGGTTTCAGTTCAGGAGCAGGATGGGGAACAGGAGCAGATAAAGGCGGAGTCTGAAGCGGTTGTGATGCAGGTCGAGAAACCACTTGCGGAGCAGGAGTCGCTTGCGGGGCGGCAGTCGCTCCTTCAAGCCAGGGTCGAATGTGATTCAGTAATTCGATCAGGCGTTTTTTTCTATCCACTGTGAGTGGAGCGGTGAGGGGCGATCCATCCATTTCGATATTCACACGTAAACCATCATCGCTTTTCAACTTGAGCAAAGAAGGTTCGTTCACAACTTGTTGAACGACCTTGGGCGCTTGGGCGTTGAGCGCTTTGGCTTCATCTAACATTTTTTTGGCTTCGGCAATTCGAAGGTCCGCTTCGGTGCGTATGGCTTCGATCTTTTGGTCTGCGGTATCCAACTTCTTGCGCGCATCCATGTTCATGTTGAAATAACCGATCAGCCCGCCGATCAAAAAGACGGCGAGCCCCAAAACCCAAAGCAGAATGGTGGGCATGGTTGTAGTGGCAAATTCAACTTGCATGGTTACTTCCTTTCAAGAGGCTGGCACTTCGGGCAAACATGGGTGCCGCGCTGACCTACAGTTAATTTTTGGATCTCTGTTCCGCAGACAAGGCAGGGGGTGCCTTCGCGGTCGTACACACGAAAATGATTTTGATATTCACCGCCGCGATAGACCCAGTCTATGCTGGCGCCGTTGCGGCGGATGCCTTCCTTCAACACCGAACGGATCGCTTCATGCAGCGCCGCGGCTTGCTTCAGCGTTACAGACTTTGACAACCTCAAAGGGTGCAGCTTCGCCATGTGCAAAGACTCATCTGCATAGATGTTGCCCACGCCTGCAAGAAACGTTTGGTCGAGCAGCAATGGCTTGAGTTGACGATTTTTCTTTTGCAGATTCTCGTACAACCACTGCGGGGTGAAATCCTTGCTGAGAGGTTCTGGCCCGAGTTTGCCGAGCACGGTTTCGGGCTGGTCTGTCAGCCACACACGACCGAACTTGCGCGTGTCATTGAAGGCGAGGTAACTTTCTTCTCCACGTGAGCCGCGTAAAGCGAGGATGAGACGGTCGTGCTTCTCGGCGTTAATTTTACCTTTTCTTACAGAAAGGTCACCGCTCATGCGCAGATGTATCAGTAAATTGTAATCTTCGAGCTGAATGATGATGTACTTTGCCCGGCGCGATACCCCCACGATCCGTTGACCTGCCACCTGCTCTATGAACTTTTTCGGCGAAGGTGTTGCGACCGTTCGCACCCAGCGTATATCTGCCGAGACGATTCTTCGTCCGGTGATATCGGGCTCGATACTTCTTGCAACAGTTTCAACTTCGGGGAGTTCGGGCATGGAAAGTAGGTGTCAGGTGCGAAGTGTCAGGTGTCAGGTTTTCACTTGAAACTTGGCACCTGACACCTGACACCGATTTTATTCGTTAAACATCTCTCCCACCGAACGCCCTTCGTGAGCGCGGCGGATGACTTCTCCCAACAATGGGGCAATGGAGAGGACGGTGATCCTGTCTTCCAGAATTTTCATTTTTTCCGGCGAGAGCGGAACAGAGTCTGTGGTGATAATGCGTTTGATCGGCAAAGAGGCGAGGCGAGCGGCGCCATTCGCAGAAAGGATCGGATGGATGAATGCCAAATACACATCGCGTGCGCCATTCTGTTTGACCACGTTCACTGCCTGCGCGATCGAACCGCCGGTATCCACTTCATCATCCACGATGATAACGTCGCGGTCTTTCACATCACCGATCAAGGTCAACGCTTCGGCTTTGGCATCGTTGCCGTGGCGGCGCTTCTCGATGAAAGCGATGGGCATATCCATGTCGGCGGCATAGTTGCGTCCTTTTTTGGCGAAGCCCAGATCCACCGAAACGACGACCGGTTCTTGCATATCAGCACGCAAAGCTTGGTTGATGTGATGGATAAGCAAATGCGAAGCCGTCAACACATCACCGGGGATGGAGAAAAATCCCTGGATCTGCCCGGCGTGCGGGTCGAGGGTCATGTAGCGATCCGCGCCTGCAGCTTCGATCATGTCTGCCACCAAACGCGCGGTAATTGGAACACGTGGCTGGTCTTTCTTATCTGAACGACCGTAACAAAGATACGGCACAACTGCTGTGATGCGAGCTGCCGAATCCAGCTTCAGGGTCTGGATCATGATGAGCAGTTCCATCAGATTGCGGTGCACGGGTGAAGATGTGGTCTGAATGACATACACATCTTGTCCGCGCACACTGCCGTTCAGTTTGACGAATAAGTTCTCATTGGGAAACTCGATCACCTCACGTCCGCTAAGGGGAAGGTCGAGGTACTCGGCTATTTTTTGTGACAATTCGGGCGAACCCGTCCCGCCGAATAACTTGATTCCCCCATATACTTTCAGATCGTGGTGAACATGGTGCATCTACTGCTTCTCCTTAATGCGTTTGTCCCATTCTGAGCGCAGCACGCTCATGAAAAGAACATCCTCATATTTTCCATTTTTATAAACTGCCTGGCGTTGCCTGCCCTCCAAGACAAAACCAGCTTTTTCATAAGACCGTACCGCCCGCACATTATCTTCGTACACACGCAAGTACGCACGGTTCAGGTTCAACGTCTCGAAACAATGACGCAGTAACAAGGTCATAACTTCCGCGCCGTAGCCTTTGTTCCATTCCGATTTATCACCGATCATAATGCCAAGCTCGGTGCTGCGAGGTACCAATTCAATTCCAAAAAGCCCGCAGTTGCCGATCAACTTCCACGCCTTACCTTTACGAATTTCGATCGATAACGGCTTCTCATGCGGGTCACGTTTCGAAACGCCATCGAACCAGTTCTGCTCATCCTGCATCGACATCGGCAAATACATTGCCAGGCTATGCGTCACTTCGGGGTCATTGATCCATTCATGGAACTTCTGCACATCTTCGCGCTCCACAGCACGCAGGCGAATCCGCTTACCGTAAATGATGCTCATTTCGACCTTTCTTTCAACAACATGTTCGCCGCTTGCCAGGGCGAAACCTTTCTTTGGATGACTGACTCAAGGACATTTTCATACACCTCAGCCGTCAACTCCTCTCGGAACTTGGTCATCAACCCTTGGCGGATCAACGCCTCCAACTCGACCTCGAGCCGGGTTCGCTCGCGAAGAGCCCAATCTCCACTCAAGCGGAGGTGCTCCACATGCCGCTTGATGGCATCCACCAATTCAGGGATGCCGATCCCTTCAGTGGATACAGTCCGTTGAATCGGCGGAATCCACATCTTGGTATTTGTATTCGTTTTCGGCGCAGAGACGCTCATATACGTGCCATGATGCTTGAAGACACGTTCCGTTGGGTGCGCCAATTCAAGCATGGTCTTCAACGCCTTCTCAGTGTGTTCCACACCGGGTCGATCTGCCTTGTTGACCACGAGAATATCCGCGATCTCCAGAATACCCGCTTTGATGGCTTGAATGTCATCTCCAAGCCCGGGAGCTTCAACAACCAAGGTCGTGTGAGCGAGGCGGGCAATATCCACTTCACTTTGACCAGCCCCTACCGTCTCCACAATGACAATGTCAAACCCAGCCGCATCAAAGACTTGTACCACATTGGCAGTCGCCTGTGCTAATCCGCCCAGGGAGCCGCGTGAAGCCATCGAACGGATGAAAACGTTCGGGTCACCGGATAGATCACGCATGCGGACTCTATCGCCTAACACCGCACCGCCCGTGAACGGACTGGACGGGTCCACGGCGACGATGGCAACACGTTTATCTTCCTTCTTGCGATAATGCAGCGCCAGTTGGTTAACCAATGACGATTTCCCTGTGCCCGGCGCGCCTGTCACACCGATAAGATGGGCATTGCCCGTGTGTGGGAAAAGTTCCATTAACAGAGTTTGTCCCTCATGCGAATTGTTTTCCACTTTGGTCAACGATCGCGCGAGGGCAAGGCGGTCACCGTTAAGGATGGCTTGAGAATTTGTCATGAAACCTTTATTTGCCACAAAGTCATAAAGTCACAAAAGTGTTACTTTATGTTCTTGCTTTTTCTTGATTAACAACAAAACACAGAGCAACTTCCGCTCTGTGTTGAGATGTGCAGTTATGCTGCCACTGCTATTTTTATGTCGCGGATAATATCTTCCGTGTTTGCACCGGGACCGTACACCCCGGTAACGCCCATTTCTTTCAGGCGGTGAAGATCTTCATCAGGGATGATGCCCCCGAGAAAGACTTTGACATGCGACTGTCCATTGGACCGCAGCAGTTCCATCACACGCGGGGTCAATGCCATGTGGGCGCCCGAGAGCACCGACAAGCCTACTACATCCACATCTTCCTGAAGCGCAGCTTCAGCGATCATTTCCGGCGTCTGGCGCAAGCCGGTGTAGATTACTTCCATTCCGGCATCACGAAGCGCACGCGCAATGACTTTCGCACCGCGATCATGTCCATCGAGACCAGGTTTGGCTACTAAAACTCGAATTTTCTTTTCGGTCATTTATCCTCCGATAAGGATCGTTGAAGTCATTATACTATGCCTCACAATGGGGAGATTCAATAAAAATGTAAGGAGAGAATACGCGTAAAATCATCTTCTTTTAGCTAATAATCCTTTTGGGGTTCTAAATCTTGCTGACAAAATAAAAGGATTGCCATTTGGCAATCCTTTTATTCTTCACTGGGTGGCGCACTTTGTGGCGGCGGAACATCGCCATAATCCAACACTTGGCGCATTTGGGTCGCACCTTCAGGCGGACCAACGATCTTTTTGTCTTCCATCGTATCCATCAAACGGGAGGCACGGGTATAGCCGATGCGCAGTTTACGCTGAAGCATCGAGACCGACCCTTTGCCTTCTCTGCGAACGATCGCCACAGCTTCTTCAAACAATGGGTCACCGCTGACTTTGGGAGTTTCATCCCAAAGTGGAGCTTGCTTGAGCGGCACATTTTCGGGAATGGTATCGGCGGGGGTAGAGCCAGCCGCGGCGGCATAGGGGCTGGTATTGCCTGCCTGGTCACGCCAATATTCCACCAGTTTGTGAATCTCACCATCTGAAACGAACACACCTTGCAAACGCGCTGCAGCAGGAGCATCTGGCGCCTGATAGAGCATGTCACCGCGCCCGAGCAATTTTTCCGCGCCGGGTTGGTCGAGGATAACGCGGCTGTCTGTGTTGGATGCCACAGCAAAGGCGATACGAGCCGGGAAGTTGGCTTTGATGAGACCCGTCACCACATCCACAGACGGGCGTTGGGTCGCAAGGATCATGTGAATACCAGTGGCACGTGCCAACTGCGCCAAACGGGTGATGGTCTTTTCGGTTTCATCCGGCGCGATCATCATCAAGTCTGCCAATTCGTCGATGACGATAACGAGATAAGGCAATTTCTTTTCACCCTTCAGTTTCATCTTGGTGTTGTAATCGGTGATGTTACGCGAACCGACCTGAGCGAACATGTGATAACGCTTGTCCATCTCACGTGTGATCCATTGCAGTGCACCGATCACACGGTCCATTTCCACGACCACCGGACCGAGCAGGTGAGGCACACCGTTGTACCCGGTCAACTCCACGCGCTTGGGATCGACGAGCACAAGGCGCAAGTCATCGGGTGTGTGATAGAGAAGCATACAAGTAAGGATCGAGTTGACACACACCGACTTACCAGAACCAGTTGTACCTGCAATAAGCATGTGCGGCATATTTTCGATGCTGGCAATGGCGGGCAAACCGGCCACGTCACGCCCGAGCGCGAATGCAAGCGGCTTCTTGTAATTCTTGAAGATCTCACCTTCCAAAATATCGCGCAATGCCACCCGCGCCATTTCATCATTTGGCACTTCGATACCAACATAACTATGACCCGGCACCGGCGCTTGAATACGGATGCGCGGTGCAGCTAATGCGAGGGCAAGGTCATCGGCGAGCGATGCGATCTTTGAAACGCGGACTCTGGTTCGCACGCCGCCTCGAGACTCAAGAAAAAGCGGCTCCACCCCAAATTGCGTGATCGAAGGTCCACGGCTGATCGCAACTACTTGCGCTGGCGCGCCAAAGGAAGCAAGCGTCTCTTCAATAAGGTGAGCACGTTGTTTAATGAAATCTTCGTTAACCGTTGCTTCACTGCCTTCATCCAGAATGTCTGCCATGTCGGGCAGTTTCCATTCGATGACGGTCGTTCCGCTGCGGGTTTGAACGGGCTGCACAGGGACAGCATTCGCCATGTCCAAGGCGGGCATGGCAGAGGAATCTATCGGCGTAAGTCCATCGCTTGAGAGGGGCTGGGCATCTGTCGGCAGGGTTTGAGGCGCAACAGGTTTGATGATAAGGTCACGCAATTTTGTCATCAAAGGTTTGAGCCAGAAGAAAAGTTCGATGACGGGTTTATCCAATAAAACGGCAATGCCGATGATGAGCCAGGCAAGCATGGCAATGAATGCGCCACCTGTTCCAAATGCTCCCCACAGAAAACGCTGACCCAAGCCGCCGAAATATCCGCCGCCTTCACCGGTCAGTGCAACGGCTTCGGCTGTTTCAGCAGTGGCAATGAATGAATGGAGGAGAGTGAGCAGCCAGAAGAAAAGGATGATGCTGCCTACACCGCGTTCAATGGAGAGCGGTGGGATGCGTTCGATCTTGCGAAGGACCAGCCATAACCCAAAGACCAGCAAACCAATGGGAAGGACATACACACCCCATCCGAATAATTGTGCAAGGAAGAAGATGAAACCACCAACAATGGCAGAACGATTCGCGGAGATCAATCCCAAAAGAATGATCAGACCCACGAATGACAGGATCACTCCAACAACATCAAGTTTACGTTCGGGGGAAAGTTTTTCCCACCAGGATTGTTCGCGCTGCGGCGGCATATACACTGGCGGAGGCGGTGGTGGAATGTGCATGCCGCCTTTGCCTTTTGCCGGCGCCTTGGCATGCAAATCGGTGTCGCCCTTTTTAGGGGGAAGGGTTTTGCCTGCAGGCTTTGAGCTTTTACTTTGCGGCGCGGAGGGTTTAAGGAGGGGCATTCGATTTACGATTGGAGAATGTACGATTCTTGATGGATGGTGTGTGAAAAAACGCTGTCGAGTCATTATAGCACAAATGGTCTGTTTACCTTTTTGTACCGTATTCAATGTCATGGGTCCCTGCCGCTCAGCGTGACAGAGCATAAGTTAAGGTAAAATTGCAACGCTTAACTTTCAGTGATTGATTCGCGGGGCTACATTTTCTCCGCAGTTTTGATAGGACACCATTTTGTTCGAAATTCTATTTCTTGGTACATCGGCATCCGCGCCGTCGGCGCACCGCGGGCTTTCCTCACATATCGTCTCCCATAACGAATATCGTTTTCTGGTCGATTGCGGCGAAGGTACCCAGCGTCAGATCCTTCAATCTGGCAAGGGTTTCAAGCGGTTAACGCGCGCGCTCATCACGCATGGGCATCTCGACCATATTCTCGGATTGGGCGGGTTGCTTTCGACCTTCCTGCGTTGGGAAGCCATTGAAGAGTTTGAAGTCTTTGGCAGCAAAGGTACGTTGGAACGTGTGCGAACACTTCTATTTGAAGTGGTCTTGCGCGGCAAGAAAACTCCCATGCCTCTGCGATTGATCGAGGTCGAACCTGGTGTGATCTTTGAAGCAGAAGATTTCACTGTCACTGCGTTTCCCGTCTCACACGGTAGGGCAGACAGCCTTGGTTATATCTTCGAAGAAAAAGCGCGCCGTCCTTTTCTTGCTGAAAAAGCGGATGCCCTCGGTGTGCCGTTTGGACCTGAGCGAAAAGCCCTGGTCAACGGGGAAGCGATCACGCTTGCGAACGGTCAGCGTATCGCTCCCGAAGAGGTGCTGGGTGAATGGGAAAAAGGCAGCAAGCTCGTGATCGTGGGGGATACTGGGCGAATCGATAACCTGATCGAACCCTGTAAAGATGCAGATATGATGGTGATCGAATCCACTTATTTGGACGAAGAAGCGGATATGGCGAGTCAGTTCTCACACCTTACCGCCAAACTGGGTGCGGAACTTGCCCAAAAAGCCGGGGTTAAAAAACTAATTCTTACGCATATTTCGCGGCGTTATCGCGGAAAAGATGTGCTTG
>JBEBCV010000240.1:0-5421 GCA_041157505.1 Chloroflexota bacterium
GCCAACCAGTTTGAGTGCGATCATGTCGGCGATGATGGAGGACTGTCCGTGGGCAATATTGGCGAACGGACCTGCATGCACGGTGGCGGGAGTGCCTTCGAGGGTCTGCATCAAGTTAGGCTTGATGGCGTCCTTCATGAGCACGGTCACTGCGCCAGCCACACCGAGGTCTTCCACGGTAACGGCTTCGCCCTGCTTGTTGGTGGCGACCACCATCTTGCCAAAGCGTTCACGCATATCTTCAATGCCAGTGGTCAGCGCGAGCACTGCCATGATCTCGGAGGCAACGGTGATATCGTAACCGGACATATGCGCATGACCCACTTCATCCTTGCCGCGACCTACTTCCACTTCGCGCAGCATGCGGTCGTTGATGTCTACTACGCGGCGCCAGGTAATGGTCTTCTCATCGATATCGAGGCGGGCGAAGCGGGTGCGTTCTTCGGGTGTCAGGTCGTTGGGATTTGTCTTTTTAATGCCCAGTTTCTTCAAGCGACGTAACATGGTGGGTGAGAACTTGCGTTCCCCTTTTTTGTTGGCAGGGCAAAGCGCATTGAAAAGTTTTTCATCATCCTGCTCCTTCTCATGCATAACGCGGGTATCGAGCGCGGCAGCAACGAGATTGTGAGAAGCAGTGATGGCATGAATATCGCCTGTGAGATGGAGGTTGAAATCTTCCATCGGAATGATCTGAGAATAACCGCCGCCAGCAGCGCCGCCCTTGATGCCAAAGGTCGGTCCCATGGAGGGCTGACGGATGGCAGTGATGACCTTTCTGCCGAGGTGCGCGCCAAGCGCCTGCGAAAGACCTACCGTGGTGGTTGTCTTGCCTTCGCCGAGTGGGGTTGGGGTAATGGCAGTCACATCCACGTAAATGCCATTCGGTTTGCTCTTGAGGCGTTCCAAAATTTCAAGTTTGATCTTGGCTTTGTAGGGTCCAAACAACTCAAGTTCATTGTCACGGATTCCGAGTTCTTGCGCGATCTGTGTAATGGTTTTGAGTTTACCCGCCTGCGCGATCTCAATATCTGAGGGCACAGGACGAAGGAGCTTCAATTTAGTCGGCTGAAATGCATTGCTGGGCTTGGGAGCCGCTTTTTTAACGACTTTCTTTGCAACTTTCTTGGGCGCAGCCTTCGCACCCTTTTTGACAGACTTTCCTTTGGTTGCCATAGAGTCTCCTTGAAAAATTATATATAATTATTTCTTCCCCAATTATCAGACAAATTTTAAAAATTGCAAGAGCAAACCGTCATTTTTTTGTCATTTTATGCTGTCAGAAGGGTACCCACGTTCTCGCCTTGCAGGGCGCGAGTGAGTAAACCATGCTCTTCTGCCGAGAAGATCTGTACAGTCAACCCGTTTTTCTTTTGGATGAGAGAAAGCATTTCCTCCACTTTGGCCTTCATCCCGCCCGTGACGTCTGTACTCACCGAACCCTTGATACCTGCCCGCATCGCTTCATAATCCGATAACTGGATCTGCTTCACGAGCTGGGTCCTCGCTGGGAAATCTGCCCACACCCCGGCTTCAATGCCAGCCAGCAGGATCCGCGTGGTAGGGAACTGGTCCACGAGGAAGGTGAAGACATCCTCTGTGGAAAGGATCGTGCCGCCCAAGGTTTCGTCAAATGCGACATCACCTTGCACTACGGGCAGCAGATCCGCATTCAATGCACGGCGAATGGTCTCAACATTATGATGGGTCACTTTGCGCTTATCCGAAACCATCGAAGCGGACGGAGGGAAGGGCAGTACGGGAATCCCAGCTTCGAAGAGGGAGGTGACGACATAGCGATTCAACTCCGCAGCCTGCAACCGGACTTCTGTGAATCCCAACCATTGTTCCTTCGTCTGCACGCCATCGCGCGTACCATGCTTCTTCGCAGCGACGTGTCCGAACGAGCCAGAACCATGCCCGAGGATCAGTTTCAAGCCCGGGCTTGAGTCCAGAGCCGTTTTGATTTCCCTGGCAAGCTCTGCCAGTTTGTCCAATCTTGGGGTGTAAGGTGTGTCTTTATCGGTAATGAGCGATCCGCCCAGTTTGAGGAGAACGAGTTCGTTGGTCATAATGATGTTTTAACACAAAATTTTGAAAATGTCTCGCAGTTTGCTTTACTGGGTATAATTTTGATATGGATATTCGTACCGGTGTCATCGTCCTTGCATTATTTGCTGTGGTGGGGGCTTTCCTCTCCTTTCGCGGAGCGATCCGCAGTATGCAAGCGGCTAGAAAGATCTCGTTTTATAGTTTACGTAAGCGCTATAACAATACCGCATGGAGGTTGGTTGCACTTTCCATTATATTGATCGGTGTTGCATTTTGGTTCCCAACTGGCGGTGAGCAGGTGATGTATCAGGTATTCCCACCTTCTCCCACACCATCATTGACACCAACCATCACGCTCACGCCAACCATTACTCTAACGCCAACCATTACCCAACCGCCTACAATAACATTCACACCGTTGGTTTCTGATACACCCACCCTAACACCTACACCATTTTTACCCGCTGCGATCGAAGCGCTCTTTGCGGGTCCTGTCACCCCGAACCCTGATGCCGTCTTTACTGCCATACAATTTTCCACCGAGTTTGATGGTGTCAACCCGATTGAGCCAAAGACGGTCTTTGAACTTCCAATTGAAACCATGTATGGCGGCTTCGATTACAACAACACCCTGACCGGTGTGCAATGGACAGCACTCTGGTTCCGTAATGGGGAATTGGTTTGCTATGAAACTGAACCATGGCGTGAAGATTGGGGTACTGGCGGGATAGGCGGCTTCACCTCTTGTTCAGCCCCTTTGAATGGCTGGCAGGCGGGGCAATATGAAGTGCAGATCTTCATGGGGTATGAATGGAAGGTCGTTGGGCGTTTTGTTGTGATGGAAAGCCTTACGCCTGTAGTTACCGCAACAGGAACGCCAGATCTCACAATAACAGCTTCTCCAACTTCAACACCATAGTTCTGTAAAAAACCTAGTGAAAAAATAATTGCGATTTTGATTCCCAATCTAAAATCGTAAATCTAAAACCGCAAATCGAGGAACTCATGGCAGAAAAAGCATTTCAAGAATACTACCCCGAATATCTTGCCCATTGTTACGGATGTGGCACCATGAACGAACTGGGTCACCAGATCAAAAGTTATTGGGACGGAGATGAATCTGTTTGTCACTTTCAACCCAAGCCATATCATACGGCCATCCCCGGGTATGTGTATGGTGGTCTGCTCGCTTCGTTGATCGACTGTCACGGGACCGGAACCGCCGCTGCAGCAGGATATCGCGCCGAGAACCGCGCCATGGATACAGAGCCAGCGCTTCGTTATCTAACAGCTTCACTCCATGTGGACTATATCAAGCCCACACCCATGGGCCCAACCCTTGAGATCCGTGCGCGGGTGAAGGAAGTGAAAGGACGCAAAGTGGTCGTTGAAGAATGGATCCAGGTCAATGGCGAGATAACCGTCAAAGGGGAAGTGGTGGCGGTGCAGGTGCCGGAGAATTTGGTAAAAGATTTGCTTGAAAAAGGTTTGGGGTAGATCCCGAAGAAAAAATTCCAAAAGATAGAGATATATACATGAATAGAACAAAGATCGTTTTTTTAATTTTGGTGGGGTTTTTATTGACCGGTTGTTCGACGAACGTCCCAACTGAGATGCGTGCAAAGATGATGGGAACTGAGGATATCCCAGCCGAATGGATCATTTTCAATGAATCAACTGGTGAGGATTGGGGTGGTCAGCTTTATACGGTTGCCTTTGCCTATGGTAATGAATCCGAATCACCGGCATTGGAACAGCAATTGATCGTGTATGAAGACTCTGTTTTAGCTTCTACAGGTTTCGATGAATTCAATGCATATATTTTTGCAGAGGAATGGTCGGCTTCTCCAGAAATTACCTTTTCCCCAACTTCCTCTGACGATAAATTCGCGGCTAAATGCACCGAACGAGAGATCGACCATGTGTTGACGAAAATCTGCTTTGTGTTGCACCAGCATGAGATCTATGTTTCTGCATTGGGAGTTCATCTGGGTGGACCGGTCACTTTCGATGTGCTGAATTCGGTTTTGGCTGCAATTGACACAAAATTAGGTCAGTAACTTCTAGTACTAGGGATTAACAAAGAAGGTCTCGCTATCAGCGAGACCTTCTTTTCTTTTTATTTACGCGGGGACAGTTTCTGAAGCGTTCTTCATTACCGTAGCCAAGGTGATGTAGGTCTGCGTCCAGGCTTCCATCACTTCGGGGGTGAAGGCTTCGCCGAGACCCTTTTCCAAAGTCCACAGCAGGGCGTCGCCAACGGTGTCGTAATGGGAGTCCTTCACGCCGTATCCAACATGGCGGCGACCAAGATTTTCCACAGCAGGGACCAATTGTTCGAGATTATCCAAGCCCTTCACAGCCATACCGAGCATTTGCAACAACTTCATTTTCTGTTCTTTCATGTCGGTTTGTTTAAACAAGGGCTTTAGTTCAGGGTCGATCTCGAAGAGACGACCATAAAACAATTCAGCGGCAGTTTCCGCAATAGGTACGACCTTTTCCCAAGTTTCCTGCACAAGTTTCTTCTGTTCCAATGTGATGCTCATTTCTAAAATACTCCTATAAAGTTTTGGTTTATGTAGGCAGTATTTTATGAGCACTCATCCAAATTGAACATGTGAGCTTGGTACTAAAACCCGGATAGGACATTGCTCCTATAAAAAGTAAGTCACGCATTAAGCGTGACTTACAACCTCAACCGAAATATTCCTTCATTGGCTTGAAATAAAAATCAAGCCAGCCTGTTTTATAACTATCCACTTGGTCTTCCGGTATTTTCGTGTGGATCAATGTCAACTTGGTTTTGCTGTCTATATCTTCCAATAAAATTTCCACTTGTGAGTCTTCGGCATCTTCAGGGAATTCACCGGTACGCCACAATTGCAGGATGCGTTTATTCGGTTCCAATTCAAGGAATGTACCCCAAATGTAGCCATCCCAGGCAGTGAATTCACCGTTAGCAAGTCCGTTGATCTTTGCCGGGCTGCCCGTCATCAAGGTGTGTCCTTGAGTGGATAGCCAGGCTTTAAAAATCGTCTCGGCGCTGGCGTTGAAGGTTTCAGAAAGCGTAAATCCGTTTTTCATCCTGCCTCCGACTATCAAATTACCAAATCAGCTAGATTGCCCATTCTTTCTTTCGGGTGTACATCTCATTGGCGATCTTGCCTGCCAGATGCGCATTGTTCAGCAACAAAGCCAGATTGGCTTTCAGCGACCTGCCTTTTGTCAGTTCACTGATGCGACCCAGCAGGAAGGGAGTAAGCGCCTGCCCGTGGATTTCCTTCTCCATCGCCTCGACAGACGCCTTGGCTATGATCGGCTCCATCTCAGACTTTGGAATTGATTCTGCTGCGGGAACCGGATTCGTCA
>JBEBCV010000241.1:0-3492 GCA_041157505.1 Chloroflexota bacterium
CGTCCACCGAGTCCGAATAATCCCTTTGAGCCGGAATCCAAAACTTCTACAGAAACTGCATCCGCAGTAAGCCCAAGTTGGTCGAGCCCCTGCTGAATGGCTTCTTCAACAGTTGGAGCGATAATTTCTAACGTAGTCCGCTCACTCATAGTGCCTCCCTATTTTTTTGCCGGGGTCGTGTTCTTCTTGCCGGGCAAAAGATTGCTCCAGTTGGCGCGTCCGGTTGCAGCATATTGGACGATACCCAGCAGGTTGCTTGTGATGAAGTAGACCGAGATACCAGATGCAAAAGTGAGCGCGAACCAACCAAGCATAAGCGGCATATAAATAGACATGCTGCTTGTCATGGCTGCGGTTTGTGCAGCAGTCTGATCGTTGGGGTTCGGCGGTGTTGAGGGCATGGTCAACTTGGTCTGAACATAGGTGGTGAGAGCCACTACCAATGCCAAAAGCGGGAAGCCATTCGGAAGGAATGAAACATCGAATGGCAACGGGATCCCTTCAGGGCGACCAAGGTTCATCCATAAAAATGTACTGTTGAGCGGAATGATGTTCTCAACATTCTGGAAGGGATAAATGGTGCGCGCCAAATTAAGCATGTCGAGCGGGGTGGCTGCCATGGCGCGGATAATGCTTTGATACAAACCGATGATGATCGGGAATTGGATCAAAGTGGGCAGACAGGAAGCGAAAGGATTGATACCGCGGTCTTTGTAAATGCGCATTTGTTCCTGCGCCAGTTTTTCGCGGTCTTTGGCATACTTCTTTTGAATTTCCTGCCATTCCTTATCGTTCTGCAATTCCTGCATGGCTTGGGCACCCTTCACCTGAGAGGCATTAAGCGGCCAAGTGATGAGCCTGATGACAATGGTAAATAAAATGATGGCAAGACCGAACATTTGCGGACCATGACCTAAAATGTCATAGATCCACAAAAGGAGGTTAACCATTGGTTGGATGATAAATGTTTCCCACATGGGTAGGGTTCCTTATTTCTCGGGGGTGAACGTCCAGGCTTGTTTGCCTTCGGCGTCGTAAGCCGCCAAAGCGAATTCTGCCTGGTAAGGCGCGACCAAGATCATCTCGCCAGAAACGACAGGAGTGGAGTAGATCTTACCGCCCACTTCCTTTTCCCAGATGGTATTGGCATCGCGATCCAAAGCAAGGAAAGTTCCTTCTTCGGTCACATAGTAGATGACATCGCCAACCACCAAAGGATTCGCCACAATGGGACCATCTGGTTTCACTTCATCCCAATTCTGGCTGCCGGAAGCAACATCGAGGGAGTAGAGAACACCATTGAGATCGGCATAGTAGAGTGTGCCATTATCGAGCGCAGGGGTTCCCCAGATCCAATTCGAAGCCGTTGCCAGAACTTCATGATCGCCATTGGAGGTAACAAATTCAATATTGGAAGCGAATGAACCAATGTACACTCCGCCCTCACCCACTACCGGGCTGCTGGGGGATGCCCCACCAAGATCAATGGTGCTGACGATGGTTCCATCCGCAGGATCGATGATGTGAAGGTGATGATCAAGTGATGTGACATAAATGTAGGTTCCATCTGTCACAGGGGTAGACCAGAGCGAACCGCCCAAGTCAATGGGGTCGGCAGCCGACTCACCATCGAGGTTTAGAATGTACAGGAAACCATCGGAATTGGGGGCATAAACCGTGTCGTTGAAGACGAGTGGAGAAGCCACCCATTTCCCCTTGGCATCCATGAATGGTTCTGCCCAATTATCTTTTCCCGTTTCGGGATTGATGCTAACCAACTCGTGGTTGTTGCCTTCACTACCAACCAACAGTTGACCATCACTAGTGAGAACAGGGTTTGCATAGAAAATAATGTTGTTGTCTGTCTCTTCAGGATAACGCCACACTTCCTTGCCGGTCTGCACATCCACGGCATAGACGTGGGAACCGGAAGAAAGATAGGCTTGTTCACCGTCAGCGGTAAGACCCGCCCACGTATTAACGAGGGCGGCGCGTCCACCAGTACAAGCGCTCAGCAAAACTGCACCAAGCGCAAGCAAAATTACAAAATTTATTTTTTTCATAGTCAAGTTGGATGTACTCCTGAAAACAGCAAAGGACCGGCCTTCACTGTGAAAGTTGTATCGCTATGGGACAGGATCATACCCGCCAGGGTTGAAAGGGTTGCAGCGCAAAACCCGCCAGACTGCCATGAATGATCCCTTGAGCGCACCATGCTTATACACTGCCTGATATCCATAATGAGAGCAGGATGGATAAAAACGGCAAGTATTGGCAGGCAAACCGGGAGAGATGATCATTTGATATAAACGAATGACAGACAAGACCAATATACGCGGAAGATTCCCAAGCGTCCGCGGCATGTCTCGCAAGCGCGGTTCATGGGAATAGTCGTGCAAGATGAATTGCTCTTCAGGGTCTTGGGTCATCCGGAGGATTCGTCTGCAATGAGCAGTTTAGCGCGTTTGAGGAGGTTGGTCAACGCGGAGCGGGTGTCGTTCAGGGTGGCGTTCACAAGCGCAGGTCGGGCGATCAGGATCAGGTCCCAGCCAGAGGCGATTGAGGGAATGAGCGTCCGCATGGCTTCGCGCAGCAATCGTTTTGCGCGATTGCGGTGGACGGCAGTTCCCGTTGTCTTCCCTGCTGTGATACCAACCTTTAAGTGTTCCTTTGTTTCACTGGCTTGTGCAACTAACACAACAAGCGGATGGGCATAGGACTTGCCTGTTCGCCGCACCCGCTTGAAATCTTCGGATCGGGACAGTCTAAATCTTTTCTGCACCCGCGCCTCTTATTGATTCTCCTCGCTGGAGATTACCAACGCGTCTTCTTGACGTGTTCGTTGGCTTTAACAGTAAGTTTATGGCGGCCCTTCAAGCGGCGGCGCTTAAGGACGTCGCGTCCGTTGGCAGTGGCCATGCGGGCGCGGAAACCGTGCACACGCACGCGGCGGCGGATCTTGGGTTGGTACGTTCGCTTGGTCATTCTACGTTCTTCCTTTTATTCGTTGAAAAGATAATTACACGATCCCCAATGGGATGAGTATTTTTGAGTTGGACAGCGCATTATTTTACCCTAAGGGTTCTGATTCGGTCAATTTGAATTTTGGGCAAAATACCTATTCCAGATCGGTTTGGTCTTGGCAGGGTCGATGAATGACGATTCAAAGGCAAAACGGTTACATGCATGGATATCCTCCATACTCATACCGAGAATTTCATGTGCAATACGATATTCATTGTTGACGTTTGTTTCAAGAACTTCAGGATCATCTGAGTTAATGGTTACACGCACACCATGGTCAAATAGCTTTTTGAGAGGATGCGTCTCGATCGTTGGGACTCCATTGGTCAAATAATTCGACCAGGGATTCACCTCAAGCGTGATTCCCTTCTCGATTAGCATTTCTACAGCTTTCATATCTTCGATGCTGTGAATGCCGTGTCCAATTCTATCGGGGTGGAAGTTCTTGATGGTGTCGATGACATACGA
>JBEBCV010000242.1:0-22703 GCA_041157505.1 Chloroflexota bacterium
GCCAGCATCACAGCATGGACTTTTTGCACCATGTTGCCAGGTTGAAGCAGATCCGTTTCACGAGTGCCCGGCGCACCGCCACGCACATCCACACCAGCGACGGCCCCTTTGCGGCATAGGATGACAGTACACCCGGTCAGCGCTTTTGCATTTTGGGCATGCCCTACTTCAATGCCTGGAACGTCGGTAATGTAGTTGCGTAGTTTTGACATGGCAGAAAATTAAAAGGTGGCAGTCACATTTTATGACTGCCCCTAATTCATTACTTTCCTAATGCGTTCAAAAGCTGCTTGAATTCAGACCAATCTTCGTTATCCATCCAAATGTCCACGTTATCGAAAGAGACGGCATACATGCCATCTTCATTGGGTTTGGCTGCCAGCAATTCAGGAACGGACGCTAGAAGCTCATCCCACTCTTCCATAAAGAAGTTGACCGTGGCACGTCCCAACTGAAGATAATAGGTGGTTTCGCCATCGGGTTCATTTGCACGCCACGCCATGAAGTTCTCGGTCTCGGCGATCGTTTCGGTATTGGGGTCTTGAGAGTTGCTCATAAGGTCTCCTAGGTTTGTGATTTGAGAAAAGGCTCAGGTGAAATAAAAACTATTTTTTGGCACCCAGTTTATTATCACGAAAGAAGCGGCGGATCGCCACCATGATTCGCGAACCGGGAGGCGGAGGCGGCTGGGTCACTTCCTTATCGGGGAAGGGGTCCAGATCCAATAATTTCCGCATGATGTAGTTCCACAAAAGGGCAGCAGTGGCGAGAATGGGCGCAGCTACAACAACACCGAGGATGCCAAACAGATTGGCAGCAATGATCGCAGCCACCAATACAGCCGCAGGGTGCACCTTCAAGGCGTTCGACATGATGCGAGGGTTGATGATGTTATCAAAGACCTGATCGATCACAAGCGCAACGACAAGAACGATGATCGTATAAGTCAGGTCTGGCAAGTGAAAGAGAGAATATTGTTGGAAGTATGCAACGATCACAAGCAATGCCCAATTGACCGCCGGACCAACATACGGAACAAAACGCGCAAGCCCTGCCAGAAAGGAAAGCCCAATCGCATAGCTGACGCCAAGTGTAGTGAGCACGATCGAATATACGATCACCGCTAAAAAGAAGATGATGATCTGCCCGCGCAGGAAGGCGTTCCAAATACGACCCAGTTCACGGCTGAGACGCGCAAAGTCATGGTTATAGCCAGGAACATCGACACTGATGATCTGGTCGCGTAGACCGCGGCTTTCAATGAGCGTAAAGTACGAAACAAGCAGCACGAATAATGTCCAACCGAGGAAGTTCGCGGCTCCTCCTGCTACTGTTCCAAGCAATGTGCCTGTACGGCTCAATAAGGGTTGAACCATGCTTAATACTTGCTGGCTCAGGTCATTCAAATCCAAATGGCTGAAATCAAGTTTAAAAGGACCAAATTGGTAGACCTTGCCGGAAATATCCTCGATCAACTGCGGCAGGGTTCGAAGCGCATCTTGCACGATGATCACAAGACTTTGGATCTGCTGAACCAGCCCTACTCCGCCCAAGGTAAGCAGCCCCAGCAGCAAAATGACGATGATCAAAAATATCACACCAACCGAGGCATTCCATGAAAAATGCACCTTGCGTTGTAAAAAGTCTGCAACGGGATGGAACAGATAAGAAAGCAGGAATGCCATCACCAAAGGTGTGATGATGAACTGGAATTTGACCAAAAGCGCGCCAACGATCACAACAATCGTCAAGGCAACGACTAATTTGGTATTGGTGCCCCAGCCTGGAGAGGATGTTTTGGGTGTCTGTTCCATAATAAGATTCTCAATATGCGGTTTGCTGATTTGATTCTATCAAAGATGAGTGATTTTACAACAGAAGACCTGTTGCAAATAAAAACCCCGCGGCAATGCCGCGGGGTCGATATACCACAGGGGAACTAACAACCTGAGATGAATGGGAACAGGACGCACCAGCGATAGGTGGCGTCGACCCACCAGAAGAAACCAACGCACATACAAATGAAAAGGAATACGCCCACACCAATAAAGATCGGCATCATGTTGGTCTTCTTTGCCGCAGGCTGGGGAGCAGAAGCATAGGAAGCGGCAGGAGGAGGCGTAGCTGGTGCGGAAGAATACACAGGTGGAGGAGGTGCTGCCTGCTGAACCGCACGGCGCGGAACCGCCACGGTCGCTCCTGCATCGGAGGCGATCGCATCGTACATCAGGACGATCTGCTCGCCCAACGAAACCACATCGCCCGCCTTAAGCACGATCGGACCGGCAAGGCGTTGTCCATTCACGAAGGTGCCGTTGGTGGAGCCAAGGTCTTCCAAGACATACTTTCCACCTTGGAACATGAGGCGTGCATGCTTGCGCGAGATCTCTGCATCGTTGATCGCAACCGCATTGGTCGAATCGCGACCGATGGTCAGTTGGTCTCCTTCAAGAGGGAACGTAACACCCGGCGTGGGTCCCGATCTCATAACAAATTGAAATTGTGCCATCTTCTTCCTCCAAAAAATTTCTTACTAGCTCGAACCAAGTTTACAATCTCCAAGCTAAAAAGTCAAACCATTACCACTTAGCCCGTTTGGGGGATGTTTTCATTAGCGTGGAGCGGTCTTACTGGTGCGCGGAAGATAGATCATGAACACAGTTCCTACGCCCATTTTGCTTTTAACTTCAATACGACCGCCATGTCCCTGCACGATCTGCTTACAAATGGAAAGCCCCAGCCCGGTGCCAGAAGCGCGGGTTTCATGCTCACGAACACGATAGAATTTTTGGAAGAGGTGCGGAAGCGCCTCATCTGGGATGCCGATGCCTGTATCCTGGATCACGACCATCACTTCATTATCGAGCACTTCAGCACGAAGAAGAACACTGCCATTGGGACGGTTGTACTTGATGGAATTGCTCAATAAGTTCAAGAAAACTTGTTTGATCTTATCGCGGTCGGCATCGACAAGGGGTAATCCCTCAGGTGATTCAACGCGCAGGTGGATATTATCCTCCACGGCTTTGGTTGCCATGATGTCTTTGCATTCGTACATCAGGTCTGCCAGGCTGAAAACGGTCTTGCGATATTGCACACGTCCCGATTCGAGTCGAGCCAGGTCCAGAAAAGATGAAGCCAGCGCGTTCAATCTCATGGTTTCGCTATGGATGTTCTGGATGATCTGGTCACGCTGTTCTTGCGACATTTCCGGGCGAAGCAAAAGATACGTCGCTGTACTGAGAGAGGAAAGAGGAGTGCGAAGTTCATGCACGAATTCAGAGATCAGGTCCGATTGTTGGAAGAGGCGGGTGTTCTCGATCGCCACGGCTGCTTGTGCACCTAACACCAACAACAAGGATTCGTCGATCTCAGTGAATTTCCCTTTATGCTTGTTTAACGCCTCTAAAACGCCGACGATCTTGTTCTTTGTAATGAGCGGAATACCAAGTAAAGATTGAGTGGAAAGACCCGTAACCGCTTCTACATTAGAGTAGAAACGTTCATCTTCATGCGCATTGATGATGCGGACCGGTTTACGGTTCGTCACGATCCAACCGGCGATGCTGCCATCGAGCGGGACCGTGATGCCACGCCGGGTGGATTCATCCATATTGGTAGAGACCTGAAAATATAACTGGCGCGAAGCGTCATCATAAAGCAGGATCGAAGCAGCTTCTGCCCCACTGATCTCTGCAGCAGCATGGACGATGCGCGAGAGCAGAATGTCCAGGTCCAGAGTGGAGGCGAGGTCGCGAGAAATATCGATAAGGCGGCGGTAGCTATCTAATCGTTCCGTTTTAATTTCAGCCATTGAGAACTCTCTCTGTGATCGCAGGCAGAATGGTCGCTACATCGTCAAGGATGGAAACATCTGCGCGAACATTTAAGTAAGTGGGGTTGTTATTGATAATGATCAAGTGTGCTCCGCGATCCAATGCTTGCATGGGAAGCCCTGCCACAGGCAGAACTTCAAGAGACGAACCAGCAACAAGCATCAGGTCGCATTTACGAGCCTCTTTTTGTGCCATGAACCATGCCGTTTGAGGCAATTGCTCGCCAAAGAGAATCACATCGGGTTTAAGCACCTGTCCACATTTGGGACAGTGCGGAATTTCACCCTTTTCGACGAACGCAGCGATATAAGGTTCTGCCTCTACTTTATGATAACACTGAGTGCAAGTCAGTGTTTGCATGGTTCCATGCATTTCAATCACTGCTTTGGAACCTGATTTCTGGTGAAGTATATCGATGTTCTGAGTGATGATGGATTTAATAAATCCGCATCGTTCCAACTCAGCCAATGCAATATGCGCAGAATTCGGTTTGGCATCGAACATCTGACGAGCCAACGGTCGGAACCATTCAAAGAACAAATGAGGCTTGGTACGGAAGGTGCTAAGCGAAGCCACCTCGAGCGGTTCATCTTTGGACCATAAACCTGTTCCAGATGACCTGAAATCAGGGATCCCCGACGGCGTCGATATCCCTGCCCCAGTCAGAATAACAGCATGTTTGGACTGACGGATGAGATCCGCCGCAAATTCGATGTTTGTCTGAGTCTGGGGGGATAAGGTGGTCATCGACCCTTTTCACGTTCCAGGATGCTGTCTGCAAATTTGAAGAATTGCTGCGAAACCATATTTTCCGGCTGGGCAACAACCGCAGGAGTACGCAACCGAGATGCTTGCATGAATAGGTCTGGCATGGGGGTTAGTGTCGTTGAAATGGGATACCCCAAGCGCTCTTGAACTTGAGCCCAAGGCATTTGCGCATCAGTACGTAACCGATTGTTCAAAACGACCGAAATCGTTTTGGGGTCCACTTTCAGCGCAACAACCTCGTTCAGCAACATCTTGGTCTGCTGAATGGAATTGGGCATACCTTCCAGAACTACGATGCGATCGGAACATAAAGGAAGGGTCCGTTGCACAAAGGAAGGTAGACCAGACCCAAGATCCAAAATGACATAGTTTGCAAGAGTTGCCAGGCGAAGCACCAAGGCTTCGAAATTTTCAATACGGGTGACCAAATCCACATCGCGTGGGTTATCTGAAGAAGCAAGGATCCTCATCCCGGTTGGGTGAGTCACCAAGGCAGATTGCACCTTCTCCCGAGTAATTTCTATAGCAGTCCCTTTGAGGATATCAGACAGAGCCGTTTGGGGTTGAAGCCCCAATTCCATTGCCAACGTTCCCTGACCTGGCGTGAACTCTGCAAGGATCACATCCGACTTGCTTCGGGTCAACAGTCCTGCAGCCAGGTTCGTAGAAACCGTCGAAACACCCAACCCGCCGCGAACAGAGAGAACACCGATCACATGCCCGTGTTTTTCCCTGTACATTGTATCCATCAGTTCCGGAGATTTGGGAACAGCACGCGCCAAAAGGGCTTTTACATGAGACTGAAGTTCAGTGGGGTGTGTTGGCTTGGTAAGATAATCATCAGCACCAACTTCGAAGCCGGCAACCTTGTCATCGAGTTGGGTCTTTGCCGTGAACATCAGGATGGGAATGGATGCTGTGGCAGGATTTTTACGCAATCGGCGAGTAACTTCATAGCCGTCCATATCCGGCATCATAACGTCCAACAGAATCAAATTCGGACGTTCTTCAAATGCCTTCGTAAGTCCTTGCGAGCCGTTTGAAGCCGCAATGACTTGATACCCCTGCCGTTGAAGCATTAAACCAACCAGCCGCAGGGTATCCACATCATCATCAACAATTAATATTCTTTCAGCCATGGTAACCTCATCGAACAGGTGTCTGCGCATCCGCAACGACCCCTGTGTCCGACTCTTCTCCTGTTCATTCAATTATAACGGACAAGTCCCCAACTTTCGCATCAGGGTCATGCTATAATAAATGTAGCAACGGGACGCCTGTGCAGTCGTTCAAACGGGGATGACAGGCTTCGACGGGAGAGGCTGGTTCCGGAATGCGAGCCGAGCGTGCACCGACCTCGTAAAATCAGTGCAAACAATCAAGTGCCAACAACCGCACTTACGCTGCTATGCCCCTCGCCGCCTAAGGCGAAAGCATAACAGTCAGCATCCTTTGATGATGCTGCGTCCGCCGTCCCCGCTCTCCACCCGGTGACGGACCGGGCGAAACAATGGTGAAGTGCCGCGTGTGATTCTGCTAAACACGCCTAAGACAAGCAGATGGTCACAGGCTTACCAGCCCGCCGGGGTGTCTGTGGTGACGATTAACGGCAGGCTACGCTCGTAGAGTTCCGAGGGTCGAATCTTTCGGACCCGGGTTCAATTCCCGGCATCTCCACCTGTTTCATTGCCCAGTTCATAACTGGGCAATGGCTTTATATGGACGCTTTTATGAAAAACGCCATCGCCGACATAAAGCCAGCAAGTCTAATCAGTTTTATTATTGTTTTACCGTTCATCATTCTCGAAATGGTCAACGGGCAAGACCTCGACCTTGGTTTCCCGACTGCTTTATTCTTTATGCTATGGCTCCTGCCTGTAATATTTATCGTCACACTGTTGCCGATCATTCGTACTATTCAAAACCGAGAACCTTTACTGGCACATCCCATCTTGCTCTTTCTTCGAGTCGCTTTCCTGGTATTCATCGCCGTGATGTGGATGAACATCATGATCGATCAAATGCCTTGTTTCATGGGCGTACCGAACTGCGATTAACAACATCTCTTTGCTTGTGATATAAGAGGCGGCATGAAAAGATCACTCTTTATTGGATTATTACTCCTCATAACCATTTCAGCCTGCAACCTGCCCGACCCCTCACAAACAGGAGATTCGCCTCTTGCCACACTGGAAGCTGTTGAAACCACCCCAGCCATTCTCCCTACTGCTACCCTCTCCCCAACCCCCGAACCGCTTCCACTTTATTTCACCGACGAGTTCGATACTACATCCACCTACTGGGAATTTCTCCAAGCGGGCGGAACCGCCATCCCAACCACCACATTCCAAAATGGGACCCTCCGTATTGATATCCCTTCACCAGACACCTGGCTTGTTGGTGTGCACAATGCAAATTCCTATTCGAATGTATTTGTGCGTGCGCAAACTTCAGCCACACCCGCTGGCTCTATTGGTTTGATCTGCCGCTATTCTGAAGATGGCTGGTATGAATTCAACATCTCAAACGATGGAACCTATTCTGTATTGCTAGGTCGGTGGCTTTCACAGGGCATCGTTAAATATGCGCCTGTTATCAATGACCTCAGCAACAAACTATCTGAAGCAGCTGCCAACGAGATCGGTCTCTTCTGCGAAGATAACTTCCTGCAGCTTTATGCCAATGGCACCATGATCCGCCGCGTAGAAGTGACCAATTACGGGCTGACCGAAGGTAAAGTGGGTATTACCGCTTCTTCCTTTACAGATATCCCCATGTCGGCAATATTCGAATGGGTGCAAGTGAGTCAGGAATAATACTTTTCATCAGGGCGACCCATGGGTCGCCCTGATACGTTTATTCAAAACCTACGCATCGTTAACAGAATTCTTGCACACGTCGCTTAACATGGGGACATAGAAAAAGAGTATTTAAGGAGATTTCTCATGGGCAAAATCATAGGAATTGACCTCGGCACGACCAACAGCGTCGTCTCCGTTATGGAAGGTGGCTCCCCCACAGTCATTACCACAGCAGAAGGTGGACGTTTGTGCCCCTCCGTTGTGGCATTCAACAAGAATGGCGAGCGCATGGTCGGGCAAACCGCAAAGCGGCAAGCTGTGGTCAATGCAGATAACACAATCTATTCCATTAAACGTTTTATTGGGCGTCACTTTGAAGAGACTTCCACTGAGCGTTCCATGGTTCCATATCAAGTGATCCAGGGTCCCACCGGCGATGTGCGCGTGAAGATCCCGGTCAATGGCAGGGAATACTCACCGCAAGAAATCAGCGCGATGGTGTTGGGCAAGCTCAAGGCAGATGCTGAGGCGTATCTCGGCGAGCCGGTTACTCAGGCAGTCATCACTGTCCCCGCATATTTCAATGACAGCCAACGTCAAGCCACTAAAGATGCAGGCAAGATCGCAGGTCTGGAAGTGCTGCGCATCATCAACGAGCCGACCGCTTCTGCGTTGGCATATGGACTCGATAAAAAGAAGAATGAAACCATCCTCGTCTTCGACCTCGGTGGTGGTACGTTCGACGTATCCATCCTCGAAGTGGGCGAAGGCGTGATCGAAGTGAAAGCTACCAACGGTGATACCCACCTTGGCGGCGATGACTGGGATCAAAGCATTACCAACTGGGCAGCCGATGAATTCAAGAAAGATCAAGGCATTGACCTGCGGCAGGATCGTCAGGCACTACAACGCCTGCGCGAAGCTGCAGAGAAAGCCAAGATCGAACTCTCGACCGTGATGGAAACAGAGATCAATCTGCCGTACATCACTGCTGATGCCTCTGGACCCAAGCACTTGCAATTGAAACTCAGCCGCTCTAAATTCGAGCAGATGACCGAAGACCTGCTCCAGCGCTGCCGCAAACCGTTCGAAGCCGCGCTGAAAGATGCTGGCATGGACGCAAGCAAACTCGACGAAGTTGTTTTGGTCGGTGGTTCTTCCCGCATGCCGATGGTTCAAGAGTTGGTGCGCAAACTTACCAATGGTAAGGAACCGAACAAAGGTGTGAACCCCGATGAAGTCGTTGCCATTGGCGCAGCCATTCAAGGCGGCGTACTCGGCGGCGATGTTAAAGACATCCTCTTGCTTGACGTAACCCCGCTCTCCCTTGGCGTTGAAACCATGGGCAGTGTGATGACCGTCATGATCGAACGCAACACCACCATCCCCGTCCGCAAGACCGAGGTGTACTCCACTGCTGCGGACAATCAGACTGCGGTTGATATCCACGTGTTACAGGGTGAACGCCCAATGGCACAGGACAATATGAGCCTTGGTCGCTTCCGCCTCGATGGAATCCCACCGGCACCACGCGGCATCCCGCAAGTGGAAGTGACTTTCGATATCGACGCGAATGGCATCTTGCATGTGACCGCGAAAGACAAAGCCACAAGCAAGGAACAAAAAGTGACCATCACCGCTTCGACCAACTTAAACAAGAGCGACATCGAGCGCATGGTGCAGGAATCCAAGCAGAACGAAGCAGCCGATAAGAAGCGCCGTGAAGTGATCCAGATCAAGAACGATGCGGATAACCTCACGTATCAGATCGAAAAGGCATTGCGCGACCTCGGCGACAAAGTTCCTTCCGCTGAGAAAGCTTCCATCGAAGCCAAAGTCAGTGAGTTAAAGCAAGCCGCACAAGGTGATGACATCGAACGCATCAAGAAGTTGAGCGAAGAATTGCAGAACACCTTCCATGCGCTCAGTCAGCAGTTATACGCACAGGGTCAGGGCGGTCAGCCTCAACCCGAAGGCGGACCCGCTCAAGATGGCAACGTCGTTGATGGTGAAGTAAAAGAATAAAAAGTGATCAGACCTCCGAAGTCTTAGAAACTTCGGAGGTCTTTTTGTATGTATAATCTTTACATGAAAAAAAGTTTTAACCGTATCTGGTTCATCCCCATTTTTATCCTCCTCAGCATCGGCATCTACTATCTTCCACCTGTTCACAGCCGCCTTGCATGGCGGGTCGAATCGGTGCGCACCCAGATCAAATATTGGATCAACCCGCCTGATGAAGCCGTCTTCCAACCAAGCGGACAAACCAGCCCATTGACCGTTGAGACAGCTGTCGCGACGACCCGCGCCGAATTTTTATTGACGCTAACACCCGCCTCCACCCCAACACCAGAACTGGGTCCCACCATTGAGCCGACGATCACCTCCACACCTTTACCTGCCACTGTGGTGCTCGACGGCGTGAAGTATGAACACCAACACGGTCGGACAAATTACTGCGGACCCGCCAACTTCTCAATGGCTCTCACCTACTGGGGCTGGGACGGTAACCGCGATGTGATCGGCAAAGCCGTAATGCCTGTCAACGCAAAAGACAAGAATGTGATGCCTTATGAGTTACAAGAGTTCATCACAGATAACGTCCCTGGCATGACGTCCATCATTCGCAACGGCGGCGACTTTGAAACGCTCAAACGGCTCGTCTCAGCAGGTTACCCGGTTATTGTTGAAAAAGGAATCTACGAAATAGACCTGAACAACAAATATGGCTGGATGGGACATTATGCCTTTATCACCGGTTACGACGATACCAATCAAGTCATCATCTATCAAGATAGTTATCAACCTGAACCTGAGACAAACCCCGGTCCAAATCGCAGAATGGGATACGAAGCCTTCGTAGAAGGTTGGCGTGCATTCAATTATGTTTTCGTTGTGGTCTTCCCTGCGGAAAAACAAGCTGAAGTGCTGGCATTGCTTGGTCCGCTGGCGGATGAAACCCAAGCCAACCGCCGCGCTCTTGAGATCGCGAAAGCTGAATCGCAAACCCTCTACGGCATCGACCAATTCTTTGCCTGGTTCAACATCGGCACCAGTCATGTGGACTTGCTCGAATATGCCGATGCAGCGACTGCCTATGATTACGCCTTCAGCCTCTACGCGCAATTGAACGTCGACGATACCGCTCGCCCATATCGCATGATGTGGTATCAAACCGGTCCTTATAAAGCCTACTATTACACCAACCGCTTTACCGATGTCATCAATCTGGCGGACACAACCTTGAACGACACCATCGCGGAACCCGTGTTGGAAGAGTCCCTTTACTGGCGCGGACGGGCTTTCGTCATGGCAGGCGATACCAACCGCGCCGTGAAAGATTTTATGGCAGCGCTCAAAATCCACCCCAAATGGGAACCTGCTGTTCAAGCGTTGCAAGAGTTGGGTTTACAGCCATAAACTCTTGATTCTCTTCCGAAACATACCTCATTGCAGGACGCTGATGAACGCCGAGAACACGGATTCTTAAGAGAGTGTCTGAAAACTCAACCACGAAGTCTCTAAGGCACAAAAACACGAAGTTTTTTTCTCTTTGAGTCTTGGCGTCTTTGTGTCTTCGTGGTGAAAAAGCGTAGGTTTCAGACACTTACTAAATGTTTTCCGCGTCCATCCATGCTTGTCTTCGTCCCACTTGCAATTAAGAATCCTGTTTTGGGCGTGTTATGTTTCTTTTATAATGCCTGTCATGCAAAACTTAATCGTTGGTGATGTACTGCCTGTTCATGTCTGCAAAACGGACGGGACGGTTTATCGGAGTTTCAAAACTACGGTCGAAGAGGTGAATCAGGACGCAGTAATTACCATTTCTCCCGCCGGGTCGTCCGTCTTCAACATCAAAGGGGAAGATCACCCACTTGTGCATCATTATCGCGCTTATTACTGGTTCGATAAATACTATAACCTGCTTGAGGTCTTTGAAACGGATGGCAGACTGTTTCATATCTATATCAACATTGCTTCGCCGCCTGAATTCAAAAATGGCGTCATGAGTTTCAAAGATCATGAATTGGATATTTCCAAAGTCCTGCCCAACCCTGCGCATCTCGTGGATGAAGACGAATTTGCCGAGGCTATTGTGAAATATAACTATTCAAAGGAATTTCAAGATAAGATGTACGCCACGGCAAGAGAAGCACTTGAACTGGCTGAAAACTGGCAGGCAAGACCCTGCCCTACTTTTGGAGAGAACCATGCTTAAGAAAAAAATCGCATTCATTGGTCCCGGTGTGATGGCAGAAGCCATGATCGCAGGCTTGCTTAATAAAAAACTGGCAGACGCCAAAAATATCATCGCCTCTGGTCCGCGCGAAGCACGCGGCGAAGAGTTGACCATGAAATACGGCATCAAATTCACCACCGATAACTCCGCCGCCAGCCACGGCGCGGATGTGGTGGTACTCTCCGTCAAACCGCAGCGACTGACCGAAGTGATGAAAGGACTCAAAGGAGTCCGCTCAGACGCATTGGTCTTGTCCATTATTGCCGGGGCGACTATCAAAAAGATCGGCACAGGCTTGAAGCACAAAGCCATCGTGCGTTCGATGCCAAATACGCCCGGGCAGATCGGCGAAGGCATCACCGTGTGGACTTCCTCAAAGGATGTCACTGAAGAACAGCAGGAAATGACTCGCGCCATCCTAGGTGCATTGGGCGAAGAAGTTTTTGTGGAAGATGAAAGTTATCTCGACATGGCAACCGCTCTTTCCGGTTCCGGTCCCGCCTATGTTTTTCTCTTCACCGAAGCGCTGATCGACGCCGGAGTCCATATGGGCTTCCCGCGCCGCATTGCGGAACAGCTTGTTCTGCAAACCATCAAAGGTTCGGCTTCCTACTATCAAGGCGCGGCACGGCATCCTGCCACGCTGCGCAATCAAGTCACCTCACCGGGGGGCACATCCGCTGAGGCGTTGTATTATTTGGAAAAGGCTGGCTTCCGCACGGCGATCTCCCGCGCAGTTTGGGCAGCGTATCAGCGTTCATTGGAGTTGGGCAAGGAAAAGCCAGGTCATATTGACACAGATGAGGAGAAGTAGAGTTTTGTAATTTGTTCCGTAGAGCGGGAGGCTTCGCTCTGATGCGTGAAACGTAATTGAGGTGCTTCAAACAAACTTAATTAACTTCGAAATTAATATGGGACGCTGACGAGCGCAGGTGGACGCGGAAAAAGCTTTTAAGATCCGCGTATTAAGCGTTTATCTGCGTCCCATTAGTTCTTAAAAACATGCTTCACCCACAAAACTTTAATTTTGGGGTGAGGCATGTTTTATTTTACACACTACAAACAGTTACTGAGGTGGTTGAACAAGCCCGGAAGAATATCCATCCTGAGTAACAAAATCCACAACAAAGACATGGAAGGTTCCATTACCGCAATCCACGTTCCATTCTTCCTGCCATGAACCTTCCGCATTGGGTTGGGTGATCACTGTAATTTCAGTGGTTTCCGCTTTTGGTTCTGGGCAATTCGCTTCTTGATAGTAGATGGGAATCTGTGTCCATACAAATTCACGCGCCCTCTCATCTCCCAGCCCGCCTTCTGGTGCTTTGCTAAATGGCGTAAATGGAATTGGAACATTGGGGCTGTTGGGGTCATCGGGGTTTACCGGGATCTCATACACTTCCTTAACCTCATCAACAACCTCTTTCGCTGCTACATAGGCTTGGTAGCCATAATATCCGCCTATCCCCACTACAAGACAACAACAGCCAACAAGAAGTACTCCGATAATTGCGATGATGATGTTTCGGGTCGAACCTTTTTCTTCACTAATAGTCGAATTTTGTGGATCTGTATACATTAACGATCATCTCCTAAAATAATATTAATGAGTATTATGCTCAAAAAAGGCGAAAATGCAATCAAATTTAATCCCCCTTAAGTTATATGTATTTTCAACCAACAAAACGCATATAGGTTAAAATCCATCCGCATTTTTACTGGAAACTACCCACTGAACACTGGCAACTGAAATGGCACTCATCACTACATCCAACCTCACCAAATCCTACGGCGCAACCGACATTTTCACCGGGCTGACCATCTCTATTGAGAAAGGGTCACGGCTTGGCATTGTTGGTCCGAATGGCGTAGGCAAGACCAGCCTTCTCCGAATCCTTGCCAGCGAAGATGAAGCTTCAACGGGTATAGTCACCCGCACACGGGGAGTCCGAACCGGGTACTTGTCGCAAGAAGCAGATTTCAAAATGGAAGGTACGCTCTGGGATGCGTGTCATTCCGTTTTCGAAGATCTTATCCGACAGCAAAAAGAACTGCACCGTCTCGAAGATCTGATGGCCACCGATCCCGAAGTCATTGAACAATATGGCAAGATGCAAGAAGATTTTGAACGACACGGCGGCTATACCTATGAGACGCGCATCAAGCAGGTGCTCACTGGTTTGGGATTCGACGCATCTGACTACACCCTGTCTTTGGATCACCTCTCAGGCGGACAGCGCACCCGGGCCTTTCTTGCCCGCCTCCTGCTCTCGAACCCCGATGTGCTCCTGCTCGACGAACCGACCAACCACCTCGACATCCGCGCAGTGGAATGGTTGGAAGGCTATTTGAATCAATGGGATGGTGCAGCGATCATCGTTTCGCATGACCGTTATTTTCTGGATAAGGTCAGCACCGAAATCTTGGAAATGCTGCCCGGCGCATATGAGATGTACAAGGGGAATTACAAGGCATATTTGAAGCAACGCGAAGAACGGATTGCCCGCAGACAGGAAGTGTTCGAAAGCGAAAAAGAAAAACTTCTTAAAGAAGTGGACTACATCAAGAAACACATTGCCGGACAGAATACCTTGCAAGCCAAAGGCAAGTTAAAAAGACTCTCACGCCTGGTGCAAGCCATTGAACAGATCGGTTTTGAGGCGGCATTGAATCAAAAATGGAGTGAGACCGCCGATGAAGTCAGTGTTACCACTTCGTCGTTCAGTGCCGAAGAAGCCGAGCGACGTGTAAGGGCATTGCGATCTCCCGTGCGGACCTTGCCTAATTTGCATCTGCGCCTTGGTTCAGAAAAACGTTCGGGCGATCTTGTGATCCGCACCAAAGACCTGAGCGTAGGCTTCCCCGATAAATTCCTTTTCAAGTCTCCCGATATTGAATTGCGACGACAAGACTGCGCCGCATTGATCGGTCCGAACGGTGCGGGCAAATCCACGTTCTTGAAGACCATCCTCGGTCAGTTCGAGCCGTTGGCTGGAGAAGTGGTGTTGGGGTCAAGTTTGCACATCGGCTATTTTGCGCAGGCACACGAAGGACTCGACCCGGAAAAGACACTGTTACAAGAAATCGATTCGATCATGCCAAACTGGCTGCCGGGACAGATCCGTGATTATCTCGGCAAATATCTTTTCAGCGGCGATGATGTGTATAAAAAAGTTGGCATGCTTTCCGGTGGTGAACGCGGACGTTTGGCGCTGGCAAAACTTGCTTTGCAAGATACGAATTTATTGCTGCTCGATGAACCGACCAATCACCTCGACATCCCTTCGCAGGAAGTTTTGGAGTCCGTGCTGGAAGATTACACCGGCACCATCCTGCTCATCTCGCATGACCGTTACCTTGTTGATGCACTGGCAACTCAAATTTGGGAAGTGAATCCCGATGCTGGTGAATTGTTGGCATTCAAGGGCACATATTCTGAGCTAAGAGCCGAACGCGAGCAAAAAGAATATGAAGCATTCATGGCGGCGCAGGCAAAAGGAGCAGGTCAAAAGTCGAAAGTTGAAGGTCCAAAAGCCAAGGCTAGCTCTAAAGAGGAAAGACGAAAGATCGCACAGCTGCAGGAATTGGAGAACAGGATCGCTGAGTTGGAAAAGACATTGGCGAATTTGAGCTCACAACTTGAGAGTCCCATGGTTAAGCCAGATGAAGTCATCAAGATCGGCAATGAGTACAACCGCGTGCAAGCGGAAATGGATGAGAAACTTGCAGAATGGGAACGAATGCAGGCATAACTAAACCTGCCCATCGAATTGAATTTCAATCCCAATAAATCCATAAATTAAGGTAAAATTAATCCAATTAATCGAGCCGAAAACGCAAACCCATCGCGAGTTGGGGACGCAAAGTTATGGGTCTACTTGCTAGATCGCCAAACTGCCGAAGAAATTCTTCGGCAGTTTTTTTATTAGTAGGAGGTGCCTCACCAATATTTGCCGTGTTCATTCAATTTATCTTATTCGTATTCAAGTAATGAACAAAAGAGGAGAACCCTATGTTTGGCAAAGTATTAAGAGCACTTACTATTATTACAGTACTGATCGCATCGTTTGGAACAGCTCCAACTGTGTTTGCAGGCAATGCATCTTGTGATACCCGTGTCAACAATACAATTGAAAAACTTCTCGAATGTGTAACTCTGGAAGGAGTTCGCGAACACCAGGCAGCATTCCAAGCGATTGCAGATGCCAATGGTGGGATTCGTGCCGCTGGAACCCCCGGTTATGATGAAAGCCTGGAATATGTGGTCGAAAAAATGACCGCTGCGGGCTACAACGTTACAGTGAACGCTTTCCCGTTTGTATACGTGGCTCTGCCCACATTGCAGCAGACCAGTCCTTTTGCTTCAAATTATGAGACGGGCACATTCACTGGCACAGGGTATGGAGATGTCACCGCTTCTGTGACTGCTGTGGACCTTCAACTTGGACTTGGGAATACCTCCACCAGTGGTTGTGAAGCTGCCGATTTTGCAGGTTTCCCGGCTGGCAATATTGCATTGGTCCAACGTGGTACTTGTACCTTTGCCGTCAAAGCGTTGAACGCGCAAGCTGCCGGTGCTACAGCAGTGATCATCTTTAATCAGGGCAACAACTCCACCCGCATGGATCTTATCATCGGAACATTGGCACCATCCACAGCCGCCATCCCTGTAGTTGGTGCTTCATACAACACAGGCGTTGTGCTCTCCCAACCTGGAACCACCGTTCGAGTTAAAGTGGATGCTCCCCAAAACATCACTCAATACAATGTGATCGCCGAATCCAAATTCGGTGACCCGAACAATGTGGTGATGGCTGGCGCGCATCTGGACTCTGTTCAGCGTGGACCTGGCATCAACGACAATGGTTCCGGATCCGCCGCCTTGTTGGAAGTTGCCGAACAGATGGCAAAAGTAAAACCCCGCAACATGATCCGCTTTGCATGGTGGGGCGCTGAAGAATCTGGCTTGGTGGGCTCGCGTGCTTATGTTGCAGGCTTGAGCCAGGCAGAACTTGACCGCATTACCCTCTATTTGAATTTTGACATGATCGGTTCGCCCAACCATGTCTTCTTCATTTACGATGGAGATGACTCAGATGTAGTGGGTGCTGGGCCTGGACCTGCCGGTTCTGCTGAAATTGAAAAGACCTTTGAAGCCTTCTTTACCATGCGTGGAATTCCGTTCAAGGGTACCGATTTTAGCGGGCGCTCGGATTATGGTCCATTCATTGCAAGCGGCATCCCCTCTGGTGGTCTGTTCACTGGTGCAGAAGGCATTAAAACTGCAGCTGAAGCCGCGCTTTGGGGCGGCACTGCCGGGCAGCAATATGACCCATGCTATCATCTCGCCTGTGATACATACGCCAACAACAACGATACCGCATTGGATGTCAACTCAGATGCAGTCGCATTTGCGATCCTGCAATATGCCATGAACACTTCGGATATCAATGCCGTCAAAGGCAAGGGAAACTTCCCCGTTGTCAGCGATGGGAATTATCAACCGAATGACAGCACTTCGAGCCAGAGTGGCTTGCACGACGAACACGAACTAGAGACAGAGTAATCTGCCGGATCTTTAATGTGGCTGCCCCATGCAAAATTTTTGCATGGGGCAGCCTGTTATTTGGTCAAGCCTGGATGATAAACTGACAGAGTCAAAATGGATGTAACCTTGACACATTCATATTTGTGGTCAACCTCCAATTGGGGGCGTTTAATATCCATTTAGAATAATCCAAACCTTGAACAATATACCAAAATACGAGTAAAGTAGTATGATTGCGTAGCCAATCCCTTAATTGGGAAGGTTTTAACATCAATATGGATACCCTTCGACGATGGTTCATTGAACCTTCTCCTCATATCACCCAACATGCTGCGCGTCGACAAGCAGCATTACTCTCTACATTGTTGCTGGCAATGATCGTAGCTGGCATCACGGTTGAATTATTTACGATTGCAACCATTCAATGGGAGGAATATACCGGCTATTACCAAACATTCTCCGGAATAGCAGTCATCTTTGTCATTTACTTGATCAGTCGAACGCGACACTCCATGCTTGCGGCAAAGTTAGCGGTCGTCTCGATCTCGGCAATGACCTTTGTAACGGGTTGGTATCAGCCCCAGGGGGTGCTTGGCGGGATTCTTGATTTTCTGATCATGCCGCTCTGGCTTGCAAGCCTGTACTTAAGTTTTTGGGAACTGTCCTTTTTCCTCGTGCTAAATCTGGTAGGGTTATTGGTTTTTCCTCTTACAACAGATGAAGTCAGTTTCAACAATATCCTGGTGGGTCCATTCAGCTTTATATTAGTCACGTCGATCATGTTATTCCTGATCACCAGCCATCGTGATCTTTTGGAGAAAGACCGTCAGAAAGATCTTGCAGACAGTGAAAGACACAGCCGCGAAGAGGCTGAACGAACCAAAACTCTCTTACGTGTGGCAGCACAGTTAAATAAGCAGCTTACGCTTGATGCCTTATTAGAAACCCTGTCTGAAGAGATCGTAAATGCTCTCAAGCTTCGCAACTCTGTGATCACACTGTACGACAAACAAAAAGATGCACTTGTTGTCGTACGCGGGTGGGGTATCGAACCGGAAATCCTGCGTGGCATTCCGCCTTTTCCCAAAAAGATGTATGAACACCTGATTCCAAATTCAGATATTTCCTTTTCCGTATCTGATATTCAACACACAACGCCTCAAAGTTATCTGGATATTGCCCGCAAGCTGGATGTTCGCTCCATGGCAGTTGCCACAATGAAAAATGAGCAGGAGCTGATCGGGAATCTGATCGGGGTGGGAACGAACGAAGACCGTCAATTCACAGAAGATGAACTCCTGCTTTTGCAAGGTTTGGCAGATCAGGCAGCCCTGGCGATCGTCAACTTGCGATTGAACAAGGATGCCCAACGCAGACTCGAAAACCTGAATGCATTACGCGCCATCGATGTATCCATTTTAAAGAAGCGTGACCTGTCTGAAACAATGGACATTCTGCTTGAAAAGGTCATCCTTCAATTGGGAGTGGATGCAGCCATTGCCCTGATCGTCAACAAAGACACACAAGAACTTGCATACGTTGTTGGTCGAGGTCTGGATGACAGCCTGGTTCGTGATGAAACGCTCCCCATTGGAGAAGGCTTAGCCGGACGAGCCGCAAAGGAAAAGCGTATCGTCTACATTCACGACCTGCGCAACGACCCACGGGCACTTCCCATCAAACCGTTGACAGACAAGGAAGGCTTCCTCAGTTATTTTGCCGTACCTCTTATTACCCATGATGAGGTCAATGGTGTTCTCGAAATTTTTCATCGTTCTTATATTCAATCGGATGATGAGTGGCTTGGTTTTCTGGAATCATTAGCCAGCCAGGCTTCCATTGCCATGGGCAATGCCATTCTTCTCTCAGATCTGCAACGATCCAATGAGGAACTGACCAAAGCCTATGATTCGACGATCGAAGGCTGGTCGTACGCCCTTGACTTGCGTGACAAAGAAACAGAAGGGCATACCCAGCGGGTCACCGAACTGACACTTGAGTTGGCAAACGAATTCGGCTTCAATGCCGTAGAATTGAACCACATCCGCCGCGGTTGTCTGTTGCACGATATCGGCAAATTGGGAGTTCCAGATCGCATCCTCTTCAAAGAAACCGCCCTTGAACCTGAAGAATGGATGTTGATGAAGGAACATCCTTTACATGCGCTTGAAATGCTGCGTCCCATCCATTACTTGCAACAAGCGCTCGATATTCCCCTTAACCATCATGAAAAATGGGATGGCAGCGGTTATCCGCATGGATTGAAGGGAGAAGAGATTCCTCTCGCTGCCCGCCTCTTTGCCGTAGTAGACGTTTGGGATGCCATTACCAGTGACCGGTCCTACCGCCCAGCCTGGTCTGATGAGAAAGCGTTGGAATTCATCAGAGCTGAATCAGGCAAACACTTCGACCCGAAGGTCGTGGAAAAATTCATTTTCCTTATCGAGCAGAAAAAACGGAATAACAAACTTAGACCTTTTTTCAGAGCATGACCTTATATACAGGAAACAAGAATGCCGTCATCTTATATTGACCTCAGCCATACCATCCACGATGGACTTATTACTTACAAGGGCTTACCCGCCGCCATCGTCTGCGATTACCTCACACGTGAAGCCTCTCGCGGGCGCTATGCCCCCGGCACAGAATTTCACATCGGCAAGATCGAAATGGTAACGAATACTGGCACCTATGTTGACAGTCCATTTCACCGATATGCCGATGGCAAAGACCTCTCTGAAATGGAACTGGAGCATTTTGTAGACCTTGAAGGCATCGTCATCCATGCCGATCATCGCAAGGGGTTGGCTGTTTCGGCAGAAGCTTTCAAAGGAAGAAATGTACAAGGGCGTGCGATCTTGGTCCATACCGGCTGGGCAGAGCATTGGGGAACAGATGCTTATTTTGAAAATCATCCTTTTCTCACTGAAGACGCCGCCATCTACCTCCGCGATAATGGCGCAAAACTCGTTGGTATCGACTCGCACAACATCGACGATACTCGCGGCAATGCACGACCCGTCCATTCGGTGCTGCTTCGAAATGACATCATCGTTGCCGAGCACTTATGCAATCTACACAGCCTGCCCGAAGAAAACTTCTCCTTCACGGCTGCCCCGCCAAAGGTCAAAGGAGCCGGAACGTTTCCCGTCCGCGCGTTCGCAAAGATCAAGTAATCAAAAACTTCCGATGTTCATTACATCGGAAGTTTTTTTGTATCAAATTCATTTTAGTGCTATAGTGAAAATGCCAAAACCGTTGGCAGGAGGAAAGCATGAATTGGCAGCATCAATTGCGAGGCGATTCAGTTTCGTGGCTGTTGGAAACAGAAGACCCCGGGGTGCGTTATCTTGCCCTGCGTGACCTTGCGGCATTGAGCAATGACGACAAAGAGTTAAAGTCCGCACGAAAGGCGGCACATAAGGAAGGTCCGATCGCGAAGGTTTTGGAGCGCATGCAGGCTGAGGGCTATTGGGCAAAACCCGGCACGGGGTATGGGCCGAAATATAAATCCACAGTGTGGGCATTGCTCTTGCTGGCACAACTAGGGGCGCACATCAGCGAAGATAAACGAATCTCAAAAGCATGCAAGTATCTGATCGATCATGCGTTGACCGGAGGTGGTCAATTCTCTGCAATGACGAACGCCTCTCCCTCAGGGACAGTGGATTGCCTGCAAGGGAATCTTTTGTGGGCGCTGACAGAGTTGGGCTGCGACGACCCGCGCATGGCATCTGCCTACGAATGGATGGCTCGCACTACAACAGGTGAAGGCGTTGCACCGATGAAGGAGAAACATGCACCTGTCCGTTATTTTGCTGGTAAATGCGGACCGAACTTTGCCTGCGGCGCAAATAACAAACTCCCCTGCGCCTGGGGCGGATGTAAGGTGATGATGGCATTTGGCAATCTGCCTGCAAAACAAAGAACACCGCTCATCAAGCGTGCCATCCAACAAGGCATTGACTTCTTCTTTGCAGTGGACCCGGTCACGGCAGATTACCCGAACGGTTGGGCGGCAAAACCCAGCGGAAATTGGTGGAAGTTCGGCTTCCCCGTTTTCTACGTCACCGATATTTTGCAGATCGCCGAAGCACTGACCAGGCTGGGATATGCAAAGGATAAAAGATTAGCCAACACCATGGAACTCATCCGTGAGAAGCAAGACGAGCAAGGTCGCTGGCTGATGGAATATGATTACACCGGCAAGACCTGGCAGAGCTATGGCAAGCCGAAGTTACCGAATAAATGGGTGACCTTGCGGGCTCTGCGGGTGTTGAAAGCAGCCGCCTGATAAAAAAACTTCCGATGCTCATCACATTGGAAGTTTTCGTTTTCGTATTCGACCGCGCGTTTGAGATGCTTCGCGTTACAACCCAAACCATTTCGCGCGACGGGTTGAGCCGAAAAGCATTTTATCTTTCACCAGCTCTGTTGAAGCTTCGGTGTACGTTCCAGTGGGCGGACCTGCCAGGAATTCCACTTCCACCTTGCCCACACGCTGCGAACCGAACTCGATGTAACATGAGCCAATTCCGCGATAGGGGGCTGCATTCCCGCCGCGTGCCTGCGCAATGATCTGCTCTGCCACCGTCCGGGCTGCACCTTCGGCAAAGACGCCCGCCTTGGGAGTGCCAACACTGTTCACATCGCCAATGGCAAATACGTTCTCGAATTTTGTTTTGAGCGTTTTCGTATCCACAGGGATCCAGCCATCTTCAGTGAGTCCGCTATCTGCAACCACCTGCGGCACTCGATGTTTAGGAATGCCGAGAAACAGGTCGTAGGGCATTTCACTGCCATCATCAAGGACCGCCACACGGCGCGAAGTATCCAACGAGCGCACAAGCCGGTTGGGCACGAACGCAATGCCTCGCTCTGAAAATGCCTTGATCAATGCTTTCGATGTATCCGGTGAAGGCGGAATGGGAATTCCAAACGGCATCACCAGGCTGATCTCACAGTCTGAGCGGATGCCGCGTTCTACAAGATAATCATGGGTCAGAAGTGCCGCTTCACTTGGCGCAGGCGGACACTTGAACGGCGTCGAGGTCACACCCACGAGCACACGTCCCTTTTGGAAGGTAGGCAGCACCTCGCGTAATTTTTCAGCGCCTGCAAATGAATAGAATTCATTGCCGCCTTCTGCCAGCCCGGGGGTGTGACTGATATCGTAATCTGCGCCAAGGGCGATGACCAACACATCCGCTTCATACGTGGACCGGTCTGTGGTGACACGCTTCGCAACGGGGTCTATGGCTGTGACCGTTTCCTGTTTAAACGTCACCCCAGGTTTGACAATGTTGCGGTATTGAATACGGACCGCCTCCGCTGTCTTGCGCCCGAACATTACATCGAATTTTGAGAAACCGAAGAAAAACGAATCGTTCTTATCGATCAAGGTCAGGTCGAGGTCATCTCCCATCTCTGTCGAAAGGATCGAACTCAATTCCAACCCGCCAAAGCCTGCGCCCAATACCACTACTTTTGTTTTCATCTGCCTCTCTCCT
>JBEBCV010000243.1:0-5020 GCA_041157505.1 Chloroflexota bacterium
TTGCAGACACCTATGGGGTGGAGATCGAAGACGGACAGAACGATGTTCTAATCCTGGCTATTGCCGTCGCGATCGACATCATGGTGGATGAGGATGCCAAAAAGAAAAAAGAAAAGAAAGATAAATTGGAGAAGAAGTAGAATTGATGAGTCGCCTGCTATTACAGCGGGCGACCCTGCTATTGGGTGGAAGCCATTTTGAATTTTACAAAGATAAGGGAAATTATCCTAATTGCAATTTAAATAGGCGGGATACTAATAACAGATAATTACAGGTTTTTATGTAGTGTCTTCAAAGTTCTGAAATGCTAGGATACTGTAAAGGATATTTGCCATGAACGCAAAACAAGAATATCCTCCTCCTAGTTGATATGGTTGGGTAGTTGAAGACTTAAATCCTCCGAGTATATACTCGGAGGATTTAAGTCTTCTGTGTTTAAGTTTAGTTGGGATGGATGAGCATGACTGGAATGTGGGCGTGATGGACAACCCGGTCTGCCACGCTACCCATCAGCCATCGTTGTATGCCCGTACGCCCATGGGTAGACATGGCGATCATATCAGCATGGGTTTCTTCAGCGACGGCAAGAATGGTATCGGGCACAGGACCCTCTTGAGTAACGGCAGTTACCTTGATTTGCTCTTTCTTTATCGCGTCCATTTTCAAGTTGATATATCTGATCGCCTCTGCCTGTTCTTCTTCATGGATCTTCAGCGCCAGGGTGGGTTCGCGTGTAAAGAATTCTGTTGTGGGTATCATAGGCACTCGAAGCAGGATAATCTCTGCGCCTACCGATTTGGCGATGGCTTCAGCATGGGGCAGGGCTGCCTCTGCGAGTTGTGAGCCATCCAGCGGTACAAGGATCTTTTTATACATGCCTTATCTCCTTTCATGTGAAGTGAAGACCTTGCAGCTTGTTTCATCCTCACCTTAGCACGCCAAAACCACGCTTTCAAGTGACAATTTACCTGTTAATGTAGCAGTTGCTGATCTATTGATCGCATCCCATCCTGATTTGTCATGTTCCATTAGCACTTTAAGAAATATATCTACGCTTAATCAGAAACAATTCTCTCGCTATAATATTGTTATGACACTTTATCTTGGCTGCCCGGTATGGTCGTTCAAAGGATGGGTGGGTAATTTTTATCCCAAAGGTACAAAGTCTGCAGAATTTTTGCGGGAATATGCCCTGCGCCTTAACACCATCGAAGGCAATACCACTTTTTACGCCATCCCAGCCTCAAAGACCATCGATGGATGGATCGAACAAACGCCGGAGACTTTTCGCTTCTGTCTAAAGATCCCCAAAGCGATCAGTCACAACGGGACTCTCACGGATTATGTGGACCGCGCTGCCGCATTTGTGGATACCATGCGTCCGCTCGCCTCAAAACTTGGACCGATGTTTTTGCAGTTGCCCCCAAGTTATTCGCCCAAACTAATGCCTGACCTTGCCACTTTTTTGTCCGTGTTCCCAAAAGATGTACGCCTTGGCGTGGAAGTCCGCCACCTTGACTGGTTCGAAGATGAACATCGTAACGCGCTCAACAAATTGCTCACAGATCACAACATGGCGCGTGTTGTGATCGACACCCGTCCGATCCGTGAGCTGGCAGGGGATGAGTCTATCAAGGGCAGCGCGTATGAAAGTCTGCTTGAGGCGCGTGAACGCAAACCGAACGTGCCGGTCTTCGAAGAAGTGACCGCTGATTTCACCTTTTTACGTTTCATCGGTCACCCCGAAATGGGACACAATCAGCCTTGGATGAACGAGTGGACTCCCAGAATCTCGGACCAGTTAGCGGCGGGGAAAGAAGCGTTCGTCTTCTGCCATTCACCGGATAACTATCTTGCCCCGTACATCGCGCGCGAGTTCCATCAACAAATCTCCGCCCGAATCAACATCGCCCCACTTCCATGGGACGATGTTGAAACTCCGAGTGAGCCATATCAGCCGACGTTGTTCTGAACAGACAATAGACCATTCACGACAGACGATGGCACGTCCATGGTCAGTGGTCTATTGCCCATTGTCTTTTGCTCTCACCTTACTCATCGCATACTCTGCCAAGGCTGTGATCGTCAGCGACGGATTCACGCCGGGGTTGGCAGGCATCACCGAACCATCGATCACATATAAGCCCGAATAATTGTGAATTTCAAAGTTCTCGTCGATTAAGCCTTCATCTGCATTCTTGCCGATCGGTGCCCCACCGAGGATGTGCGCGGTGGTGGGTAGGTTGAGCAAATTCTCTCCGATGGAACCAAGCGCCACGCCGTTGGTGCGTTTGGCAAATTCCTTGGTCACTTCATGTGAGCCTTCCACTTGCGCGTTGATGGTGTAGCCGGGTTCTTCTTCTGCCACCATGCCGGTGCGGAAGAGCGTGAAAATACTTTTGCCGATCTTGAAGCGCATGCGATTATCGGCATGCTGCATCACGAGCAGAATGGTCACATTGTGTGCCCAACCAGGTAGTAAGAGCGCTTTTGCAAAATCAATGGGATGGGTGAGCGCCCAGCCCAGGAAGTTAAGCAACCGGCGCGGAATGCTAAAGTTCTTATCAATGAGCGGCGCGGCGAGAAAACGCATGAGCGATGAACCATCGGGATAACGCACCGGTTCGATGCGGGTCATTTCATCGTGATTGTAGATGGATGAAATGGCAACGCCTTCTGAATAATTGATATCGGATTTACGAGCCACGCTTCCGAGCAGACCTTCGGAGTTGGTTCGCACCATCGTCCCCAACTTCGCTGAAAGTTTCGGCAGCGACTTTTTTACGTCGCGCAGTTGTAATAACAATTTCATTGTTCCCATCACACCAGCCGAGAAGATGACATTTTTGGCGTAGATGGTTTTTGTTTGCTTGAATAGTTTGGTGGAGTCTCGATATGTGATTTCGTAACGGGCATTACTGACCATAGACGATTGACCATTGACCATGGTCTGTCGTCCATCGTCCGTCGTCAATGGTCGAACGTTAGTTACTTCAACTTCTGCTTGTACTTTTGCTCCGCGCTTCTCGGCAAAGTACAAATAATTTTTCGGCAATGTATTTTTTGCATTGTGTCGACATCCCACCATGCAGCCGCCGCAATGCTGACAGCCCGCCCGGTCGGGACCTTCTCCGCCAAAGTAAGGGTCTGGGACGGTCACTCCCGCTTCCCCAAAGTATGAGCCGACATCCGTCGCACGGAAGGTGTGACCCATGCCGCGTTCCTCAGCAAATTCCTTAAGTAGCAGATCCGCTTTCCAGAGCTTTGGGTTGCGTGCCGCACCAAGCATTCTTTTTGCGGTTTCATAATGAGGTTTGAGAAGTTGACCCCATGGTAAAGGAGATTTCCACGCGGGGGTGGCGAAGGTTTCATCGGTGGGTACTTCGAGTACGTTGGCATACCCGAGGCTGCCGCCGCCAACACCGGCGCCATGCAAAACCATAACACCTTTGAGGAGGGAAATTTGCAAAATGCCATGTGCGCGTAAGGCGGGGATCCAAACATACTTCCAGAATTGCCAATTTGTTTTGGTGAAGTCATTATCTTCGAATCGTTTGCCTTTTTCAAGAACGAGAACCGAATAGCCTTTTTCGGTCAACCGCATTGCTGAAACACTTCCCCCAAACCCCGAACCAATGATCACATAATCATAGACTTGCGTCATCCGTGTGCCCTCCGCAATTTATTTTTGTGATTATAGCATTTGTCCTACTTGAATTATTTATGAAGCGGCATATCATGAAATAAGGCAAGGAGTTTCCATGACCCTGAATTTTCTGGATATCTTTATCCGTTTGCTTGGCGGGGCATTGGCATATGGCGTGATGGCTGTGGTCATGTTCGGGGTCTGGCAGGGCACCCGGAGAAAGGCAGGACGCACGACCGGCAGGACAGGACATCTCTTGCGGACATGGTGGTTCTACCTGGTTTCAACGTTACTCTTCTTTTATGTGGGTTATAGAGGCTGGGTCCCTCTATATTGGAATTTTCCACCCCAGACTCGTGTTTGGTTTTTGATCTTTGGTTCCCTCTTCTATTTCCCCGGAATGGCTTTTGTATTATGGGGGCGGATCGCACTTGGCGAAAACTACTTTGTTTCCACAGGCTTTGGCGTGCAATTATTTGCCAACCATCAACTGGTAATGAAGGGACCGTTCGCCATCGTGCGTCATCCCATGTATCTTGGGATCATCCTGGCTTCTCTTGGTGCCTTGCTTATTTATTCCACGTGGACAACCCTGTACTTTGTATTTTTTGCACCGTTGATGATGATCCGTGCTTATAGGGAGGAGCAGGCACTTGCGGCAGAGTTCGGTGAACAGTGGCAGGAATATCGCAGGCAGGTTCCTGCGTTCATTCCGCGGTTGAGAAAGCAGAGGCAGAATGGCTGAAAAGATCTCGATAAACCTGAATGGTGTATCCAAGACTTTGCTGATGACCCTTTACGCTCGTGCACGAGAGACTCAAAATCCCAACTCCATTTTCAAGGATGAAAAAGCGGTGGAGATGGTGAGTCGGCTGGACTGTGACTTTAAAAAGTTTGGTATGCAGCGTCATGATGAGATCGCTGTTATTTTGCGGATGCGAAAATTTGACGGTCATGTGAGTGATTTTCTTAGGCGCAACCCACAAAGCGTTGTTGTCCATATTGGCTGTGGACTTGATACACGCTTCGACCGCACCGATAATGGGGAGGTGGAATGGTTCGATCTCGATGTGCCAGAGGTGATCACATTGCGGCAGGCATTGATCCCAAATGAAAACAGCCGTTATCACTTGCTCGCAACATCTGTGTTCGCAGAGGATTGGATCATGGAAGTGGAACGTCTCAAACCGCGTCCTTTCATGTTCGTGTCCGAAGGAGTTTTACTTTATTTTGAGGAGGTGCAAGTCAGATCACTATTTCTCAAACTGCGTGATCAATTCCCTTCTTCTGAATTGGTTTGTGATGCACAAACTCCCTTTATGATCTGGGCGAACAACTTGCAATTGGCATATGGCAAAGTGGATGCGCGTCTGC
>JBEBCV010000244.1:0-4296 GCA_041157505.1 Chloroflexota bacterium
GAATGACTTTGCCCACGGTCTCTTCTTCGTTCAAGGCGGGCAAGGCAAGGCTGATGGTCACGCCTTGCTGTTTTTTTGTTTCCACCAATTCACGCAGGTTGCTGAATTCATCAGCATGAAATGTATTCTCTCCGAACCATTTATCCACCAGGATCGAGATGGCTTCGAAACCGAGCGTTTCATCAAATTTGATCTGCGGCATGGGGCGCCCGCTTTTGACGGCGATCACAGCACATGGCGCTTCATGCAGGATGCGGTCTGCCACATTCCCAAGCGAAGCCAAACTTGTGATGGGTTGGATCGTTGTACCCAAAATGATGACATCCACTTTCTTGGCGTGATCCAGAATCACTTGTGCCGCATCGTCTGTGACCTCGAACTGTTTTTGCACATCAGGCATTTGATTCAAGACCCGCTCCAACCCTTTGAATGGCGCATCGGTTCCGGCTTCCGGGTCGTTTGGTCTGCGGATGTGCAGGGCAGTGACGCCTTTGGGATGCAGCCCCAAGCCCACACGCACCGCCAACTCCGCATGCGGACCGCCTCTTACCGGTGCCAGAACCTGTTTCGGTTTACTGGAAATTTTTCCGCGCACCAGGGCTACGTCGCAGGGCGGACGGGTGAGTACTTCGCTGGCAGTGACGTTCAAAGCTTTGAGATGTGCATCAAACTCAAGACAAAGCAGATCCGGGTTTTCATCCTGAATGAAGTTCGAAAGTTCGTTCCAGGGTTGATGAGAAACGATCACATGAGTTTTGCTGGTGATGAGTTTTTCCTTGCCATACATGCGCAAAGTGCGCCGTAACGCACGGGCTGCCGCTGCCCCAGTACTTAGTGATTGAGCTTCAGGTACGACGACAACGCCCACCAAAATGATCTCCGCGTCGAAGTGACGCGCAGTATCGAGGGCATGCAGACCAGGTCCATCATGAATGAAGGGGATGAGGATGGTATGAACGGGCGTGAACTCTGAATGTCTTTGCATTGAGTTGTCCTTTTTGGTCGGAGGGCGATGCACTATAACAACGGGGCTATCTGCTGACTGTAGATCGCCTCCCAGCGGAACGATGCTCTTGCGCGTATGGCAAGCCGCGCAGGCATGGAGGTTTGAAAATAATCCGCGATCATGGTTGCGATACGGCTGGGGTCTTCATCAGGGGAAAAGAAATTCACATCGTTCAACCCTAATTTTCGCAGAGGGGGAATATCGGCACAGAAGGCGGGTAAATGGCTGAATGCTGTTTCGATCAACGGAATACCAAAGCCTTCTTCTCGGCTTGGAAAAAAAAGCGCATCTGCCACGCGATAAAAATCGGCGATGACTTCATCAGGCAAAAAGCCATCATGAACTTCAGCAAGAAAATGAACGGAATCTTTCAAGCCCAGTTGTTTGCGCAAGTCGGTGAGCATCTCGAAGTATTTGACGTTGTTGGCGTTGTGCGGTCCGAGTGGACCTGTGACCACTAGTGCGGATTGTGGAAAATCTTTTTTCAAGCCAGCCAGGGTCCACAACGCGAGTTCGATATTTTTGCGAGGTGTTACCCGTACAGGTAAAAGCAGAATTGGTGAAGAGTCGAGCAAATGGGTTGTATTGAGCAGGTCTTGTGTGAGCGTTTCAAGTTTGTAGAACCGATCCATATCCACCCCATTCGGAATGACGTGAATGAAATCTCGGTCAAGCTTCATCAAGGTTGCAAGTTCGTCCTGACGCAGATTTGATACGACAACATGGGTTATGTTGCCCCAATCGGTGCTAAGTAAATTCCACGGGTACCCATCATGCAATTCAGGTAAATAACGTGGAGTTGTCCATGCCAGGTCGTGATGCCAGAGAATGAGCCGCGGCAGTTGCCCGGATATGTGTAGCTTGTGCAAGGCGGCAGTGAGCGCCAGGTTTTTATTCAATGAGCAGACGTTGTGTGCAATAAGCACGTCGACACCTGTGAGGGCTTTTATTAATTCGTCTGCCAGGTCATCGCGCAAAGAATCAAACCTTGAAGTGATCTTACCCTGGTCGAGTTCCTGCTTGACCAGGTTTATGCGTTCATGGCGCGAATCTGCAAGTGGAATATAGGTCAGTGAGATCTCGCTGCTCATGGCTGCACCACGAGCTGCAATGAGTCGGACGGAATGTCCATCTGCAGACATGAGGCGGGCATGGTGCGCGATGACACTTTCCACACCGCCCACGATGGGCGGCACAGAGTAATGCAGCATGGCAATGTTCATACTTGATATCCCAAACAATCTGCCAAGACCGATTCAAGCCGCCTTTCAAGAAGGGTGAAGGAGAAATAGCGTTTGGCAAGTTGATAGTTCGTTTCTGTCCATTCTTGTGCCAGTTCGGGATGTTTCAAGGCGTTTCGAACGGCATCCAATGTGCTGGTGCTGATGAAGCCGTCGAACCAGAGAGTATGAAAGCCCTTTGGTTTGATATCCACTTCGTAGATCGAGTAGTTATTTACCAAGATCAAGCGTTTGTAATAAACCGCCTCAAGAAATGCATTTCCAAAACCTTCGATGCTCGAGGGGTATGTCACCATGTCTGCATGTGGGTAGACATCGCCAAGCGTATAGATCTTCTGCCCATCTTTGGTCGTGCCGCGATAATCCTGCACCTGATCCGCTTCAAAGCGCACGGTCACATCCAGCAAGTGGGCATATTCGCGGACACGATGTTCATAATCGTTACCTTCGTCACCGCTGGCATGAGAGATGATGAGTTTGGCTGGCAGGTCGAGGCGACGCATCAATTCGATGGCATGTTCTATGCCTTTGCGTTGGATGACGCGCGTTGGTTGCAGGAAAAAGAATTCGCCGTCGCCGATCCCAAAATCTGCGCGGACGGATCGGGTGTATTCATCGGGCGGGGATGGCGGTGAGTCAAAATCCATGACGTTGGGAATGACACGTGAAGAGACCCCATAGCGTGTTGCAATCTGTTGCGCCTGCACTGAGTTGATGACCACATGCCGAACCGAAGGCAGGGTGGGAGGAAATGCCGCAGCCAGATAATCGGTCACGCAGTTGACTTGAAAACGCTGACGTTCCCAATGAAAGTCATGGTGATGCGCAATGGTGGGATAACCTGTTTCGGCAATGAATTCGGTGATGGCAAGCCCCAATGGGATATTGAGCGGGATGGTCAGCGCATTTTCGGTAACAAGAATTTCCAGATCGAACTTGCGCGCGAATTTGTATAACTCCGCTTTGAAATAATCTTTCAACTCATTGACACGTCTCGTCATTTGGGGAGGGCGGATGTAAATGGAGAAAAAATCCTTATGCAGATCCTTCATTTCTGGGTGAGATGCCCACGCTTCTTTTGTGACCGTCCAACTGCCGGAATATGCCCGTTTATTCAACTCGTCGATTTCTGGGTGACGATAGAACGCCTCAGGCACAACGTGAGAGATCTCTGCGCCGCGGTCGCATTCGCCTGCAAAATAAAAACACTGATGTCCAAGCCTCTCAAAGATGGTTGCCCATTTTTGTGTTTCGAGTGAAACGCCATCTGTGCCTGCAAAGCGAGTGGAAATAAAACCGATGTTATGAGAAGGTTTTGTCATGAGGTTGCCTTTATTTGTTTCTTAGCCAAAGAACTTCGTAAGGTGCAAGAACGATATCCGATCCATCTTTCATGGAAAATGAAACTGATGTTTGACTGACATTGTGTAAACATAGAACATGTGCCGTACCATCGGGTGAAGTCCGTTCGACGGCAAATATGGAAGGATGCAGATTTATGATTTGTTGTGTCCCATGCGGGTCGAATGCGGGCGAAGAACTTCGGGTCTTCAGTAGCTCACTATATTTCGCAAAAACTTTGGCGCGCAAAGAATTTTCATCTGCGAGTTGGTTTCTTAATTCATCAAAGCGCAGCTTCTCGCGGTTGATGGTGCGGTTGCGTCCGGTCTGCTGGACGCCTTCGAGCCATCCGCGTGAACCAAAGAGACTGTGGAAGTAAATGCCTGGCATGCCAATGAGAGAAAGCATGATGGATTGGGCGGCGATGAAGCGGCTGATTTGCAACTCTTGCGGTTCATTCCCGTTTGGGTTTGATAACGCATCAAAATAATTGATATTCATCTCATACGGACTCTGCGTCCCATCCGCGTTGTGTTTGTAAGAGATCAAGCCTCCATGTTCGATGACCTTATTCACCAGCGATTCGATGTCAGCGTCTGACAAGATTCTTCGGGCAGGATTCAGCCCAATCCCGTCGTGTGAGGCGAGGAAGTTGAAGAAGGTTGTTTTATCTGATGGCAGAGTCAATGTGCGTGCCCAGTCCGATAA